>DASZAF010000030.1 GCA_035945435.1 Candidatus Saccharimonadales bacterium
GCGGCATCGCCAGGTGCTGTTGTTCAGTTAGGTGCGGGCATATTCTATACAAACAGCCCTATCCTGATCCCTCCCGGGATCTTTCTCAAGGGTGTTGCACAAGCGACACAGGCAGGTGATGGTACAAATAGTGATTGGGCAACGACGATCATCCCTGTTGCGTCACAATGGTCGAACACATACCAGGGGAGCTCGCTGCCAGTCGTGTCTGGCAATCCTGGTTACGGGCAGGGAGGTGTCATCTATCTGGTAAATATGACCAGCCCGATAGGCACCGTCAATACGACTGTTCAGCGCCAGGGCATAGTCAATATCTGGATCGACATGGCTAACGGGCCGGCGAACGTCGACGCCATCTTCTCCTGGGGCAAGATCAACGCTACCACGCTCAGCGGCATAGGCATCAACCAGCCACAAGGAAATGGTATTGGTGCATATGAGAATAGCAACTTTTCAACCAGCACTCAGCCGGACGGCTGGACCCTGCAGAATATCATCATTGAGAAAGGCCAACAGTATGGCTTCTATGGCTACTTCCAAGACACCTCGTTCTTTAACTGCCATGCACAGCAGTGCGGGCAGGGTAATGGGGTTACGGCTGATGGCTTCTGGATTGGCTGGAGTCACAACAACCTCGTCCAATGCAGGAGCGATCTCAACAGTGGCAACGGGTATACGCTAGAGGTCCAAGGTGGTCAAAGTCATGCTTCAGGTCAGTACTGGGCGGCGACAACCTTTGCGGGATGCACGACTCAGCGAAACAAGTTATCGGCGCTAAATATTATCAACACCGGCAATGATGGTGAGACACAACAGTCACCAGTCGTCTGTACTGGTTGTTCCTTCGAAGGTGATGGCACCGCCTCTGTTGTCTCTGGCTCGTACCCAGCCGTCTATGTGAGTGGTCGCCAAGTGGTCGTACTCAACGGGTGTGATATCCATTGCTACTCACTCGACAACGCCAATGGTTGCCCACAGTATGCTCTCCAGACATCCTCACAAGGAACTGGGCCTGGTTATCCAGGGGTAGTCATCGCACGGGGTGGCTTCTGGAATGCAACCTCAGAACTTATTAATACAGCCAATGGCAAGCCGTATCTTATGAGTATTGATGTTGCAGGATATGGCCGCGGAGCCTATCTTAACCAAGCATCAACACCACCATCGGACTATCGCAATAGACAGGTATCAACCGTTTCGGGTAGCTATCAGGCTCTGCCAAACAACGAGATCATCCTGTGTAGCGCAAGCGGCGGAACGGCGACAGTTAATCTCCCTGGCCTCAGCGGTACAACTGCAACGGTCGGTTCAAACACTTCAAACTATGATGCCCCACCGACTGGCAAAAGGTTCATAGTAATCAAGACAGACTCGAGCAGTAATGCCATTACGGTAGCGCCCTATATCACTGCCACAACGACTAGTTCGATGGGCGGTACTTCGGTGAGTGGTTTCACGGGCACCTTTACTGTCGGCTCGACGACTGGTTTTGCCAGCAGTAACGGCACTTTTCAAACGACCACCACCACCGGCTACGCTGTTCTTTCGTACGCTACCGCTACCGGCACAACTTTTACTGGTTGCGCTGTCGTCTCTGGGTCGGGAAGCTTTACGAATGGTTCTGTCACTCAAGGGGACAACAGTTTGATTAACGGTACCGCAAGCATAACGTTGGCTGCGCAGTACTCACAAATGGTCTGCTACAGCGACGGTAGTAACTGGTGGGTTGCCAGCAACCCATTCAACACGTCTGCCTCTAACCTTCAACCTGATGGGACGGCCACCGCGGGTTCTACGGGCTTGATCGCTGATGCGGGTCATATCCATCCCGAGAACGCCTGGCAGAGCCTCAGTGTAGCGCCAACTGGAGTCGTTGCCGAAACTTTCCCGCGTATCATGGCTGGCGGAACGGGGCCTACGTTGAATAGTGGCTATCTATACTGTGTCGGCATCTCTATTCCTGCCGGTGTCACTGCCACTGGTGCTGCCTTTTGTGTTAAATCGACAGCCACCACACCCGGTGATGTGACAGCTGGCTGGTACGTACTGATGGATGGCAACTTAGTTGTCAAAGCCGTCACTGCCAACCAGACAACCGGGAACCCCTGGAGTAGCACCAACACGCTTTATCAGTTTAATTTCAATAGCTCATACACTTTCAGTAATTCTGGTATCCACTACATTGGTTTTATGTGCGCCATCTCGGCTGGATCGATGCCTGTCCTGGCTGTCGTCAACTCTGGTGTCCCGGGCGGTATCATATCGGCTAGCCCTATCTTGTGCGGTTACTGTGCGACGGGCCAGTCGTTACCTCCGTCTCTTAACACGAATTTTGGTCCGACCAGTAATATGACTGTCGTTTCAGGCTTCACTGCCTACGCCTACGTCACCTAATTGCTTAAGGGTGCATTCGTTGACAGGGTCGGCTATACTCTTTAGATATGCTTTTTGTTCTAACGACTCTGACATCTGTTACGGCCATTGTCGTTCTCTGGTCACTCTTTTTACCTGAGGTTTTACCGGCCTGGTATCGGAAGAAAGAGGTGAGGACCAAAGGGGTCATCGGGGGAGCAGTACTGACGGGGGTTTTTGGTATCTCTGTAATCTACTATATCCATAGCAACCAGCCAATTCCTCAGCTACCAGATGCGAGCGATCAGACGTCACTTATGACACCTGCGGCTCAGTCTACGAAGATGCAACCCACGAGTGGTAACGCGGCGCCGTCTTCGCCACCCCTGCAGTCTGCCTATTCTCCTCAGCAGGCTGCTCCCATTCAGGCCGCTGCAGGTAACCTGCAACAAGGCCAGTGAGGTATTGCCTACCTTCACCTTTTTCTGAAATAATAAGATATAGTGAATAGCCTTGAGGAGACCGAGTGAAATCGACCGAACCATTAGATGCGTTTATTGATGAGTTTGAGAGGGTTTTTGAGGATGCCGAGAATATGCCGCCAATGGCTGGACGACTGCTTGCCTATCTGATGGTCTGCGACCCACCCGAACAGACCTTTGAGGCTCTCCAGATAGCTCTTTCTGCCAGCGCTGGTTCGGTTAGTACCATGGCTCAACTACTGCTGGATCGAGGCCTGGTCACTCGGTTCAGACCACCAAATAGCCGTCGTGACTACCTCAGTATCCACAGGGATATGCCGATGCGGCTCCTCCAGGGGAATATCAGATCGGTCCTCATTATGCATGACCTTGCTGAAGAAGGAATCAGCCTTGTCTCACCAGAGAACTCAAGAGTAAAAGACTTTCACGACCTCTATAGCATGCTCGTTGAGGAGATGCCCAAGCTGATTGACCAGTGGGAAGAGAGATAGGCCTCACCTCAGGGCATTAATCTGAAGAATACGCCAGATGGCGCTCCTGGCGGTGCGAGGATAAGCAGACAGGTTGAGTAGTCGTCACCTGCACCATAATTACTCCAGGTGAAGCCATATGGGCTATGTTGCCCGGAGACATTGTTCCCAGACATAACGATAGAGTTTGTAAACGGCTCACCGGGCATTGAGGCGGCACCGACTCCTGCTGAGTCGGTGACTGGGCCAGCTGTAGTGCCGTTGATAGTATTGATGATACTAACTGCGAAACTGTTGGCTATAAGAGGTGCAGTGGGTCCGACCATGCTACTCGTACCAGTAGTCCCAGATGCGGCCGCGCTACCAATGATTGAGCCGACCCCTGACCACTCAGAGATGTCCATATTTACATATGCGGTGCCGGTGAAGTTGAAGCTATATTGCGTAGCCTTACCCTTATCCTGCCATGTCCAGCCAATCAGAGTGTTATAGAATTGGCCACCTGTCGACTCCGCAGCGTACGGAGGGGATTGGCTGGCCGTCGTTGAGTAGTGCCAGGTGTTGTTGGCGTTATCTGTGATGGAATTGTAGCTGGTCACAGATGAGTTACTGCTGTATAGGGTGGTGATACAGAGTATGAGGCTCTTCGTCCCTTGTGGAGTGTAGTTGATGACCTGGGCGCTGGTAGGGGTTGAGTGGGTTGAGACGTCAGTGATGTAGAGCATAGCCGGTGTCGGATCTGGGATCTGGGCTATCCAGATACCAACATAGCCATGGCCGCCACCATTCTCTTGCTGAAGGTTGATCCATTTGAGGTTCCACGTATCAGATATGCTCATGGTGGTCGTGCCGCTACCTCCGTTACTCGAGACGATGGCCACCAGTAAGGAATTCGGTGGCGGTACTACGTGACCCGTGGTGATAGCGTTACTAACTCCTGAAGCGTTGGTGGGCTGGTTTGACCACTCAGTGACCGAACTTCCCGATGGCACGATTTCGGTTACAGAGATGGCGATACCCGTTCCGGTTGATGAGCCCATCAGGACAGGGGTACCGCTCGTCGTCGTCGAAGTCGTTGCATACGATGGGTAGTAGAGGCCGGCATTACCGGGGTTTGAGAGTATGGTCGTACCACTCTCAGCCGTTGGCGCGGCGGCGTTTGTGAGCAGCCCGGCTGCATAGACTAGAGAACCAGTCGTCGTTGGTGTAATTGATAGATTCGGGGTTGTCGACTGAGTGCCGACAGTGCTACCTGTCTGCTGGGCCGCTGGTTTTGCTCCTGTTACTATTCTTACCTCAAGCGATAAACCGAGCGACGTCGAGCCGCCTTGAGTTGCGGTGATCTGTAGCGGCCCCATCAGTACCCCATTCTTATATCCAGGAAGCGCCACTTAGTGGCTGTAGCGGAGTAGATGAAGAGCAAGTAATCAGTTGCGCTAGCAGTCGTCGAGAGAGAAGGCGAGGGAAGCGTGGTGGTGAACTCATAGGCGGCCGAGAACGAGAGTGTATAGGGCCCACCAGAGGAAGGTTGGGTGACCTCAACGACCATCAGTTGATGATCTGTTGGATTGGTTGGCGTCCCAAGGGCGTGGTTGCCCCCAAGTGTTACGGTAAAGACGTTGCCGAGTGCGGCGTTAATAGCTATGGTCGCTCCATCAGTCAGGGCTGCGGCTGTGGTCGAGACTGCTCCGGTAAACGTGCCGCCAGCTACCGGCATGGCCCCAAGACTGGTCAAGGCCCCGGCCGCAGTCGCGGCGGCTGTCCCACCCTGATTAATAGGCAGGGCACTCGATAGATGCGTTGAGGTGACCTGCGGGCTTGACGCGGTATTGCCAATATCTCCCGCTACCTGTACTGCGCCGGTGACTTGAGCGGCTGTGTAATCTCCACTCTGGGCGACTACTGTACCGCTTCTGCCAAAGACAGTGGTGACGGGGGCTGATGGGGCGTTCTGATTGACCCATTTGCTTCCGGAATAGGTTAGAACCTGGCCAGAAGCAGGCGATGAGATGCTAACGTCGCTGAGGTTAGAGGTGCTTAAAGCTCCAGGTTGAATAGTCCCGTCGCTATTTAACGAAACAGATAGAAACTCGTTGAGGATAGCCCCCCAGCTTCCGCTATCTCCTCCGGGTGTAGGTAACCTAGCCATAGATACCTAAAAGACTCCACTCCTGTTAGTTTGTGGTTATGCTTTATTCTAGCAGATGAAGCCAACTCGAAATAATGCAACCAGTTTGAAGTGAGCATGATCACAGCGGTAAGCCCTTGATCAATTAGGCTGAAAGAGACGCTTGCTCTTGGGCGAGCGCCAGAGCACCCGCTGCAGCAATATGCGGATCCGTAGCAAGATAAATCGGTAAGTCGCTGAAGAAGCCCTCCATCCATGGGGCGTGTTCTTTCGTCCCTTTTCGAATGAACGATTTCTCAAATGAGGCTTGCTTAGCCCAATACTCGGCGAGGGCAAGTGAGACACTCCCAACAAGGTAGATACCGCCGGTGGCTTTATAGACGAGTGCGTAATCTCCAAGGATGTTGGCAACCAGACTGCCCATGTTTTCAAGTATTGCATGCGCGGCCGCTTTGGAAGCGCCTTTGCTCTCTGTTGCGTATTCAAGCAGAACTGCTCCGACTGGCCGTCCGTTCTCTATGGCCAGATCGATGGAGTGTTTGAGTTCTTTAGCTCCCTTGATCTCTGGACTATGCTCAACCCAGCTCTCTACACCGAATCTTCCCGAGAGCGCCGTCTCGATTGAGGGATACTTAAACTTGCCTTGCTGATGGGTTAGATGGTGCATATGGGCCTCATTCCGTGGCTGAAAGCCGGCGTGCCCAGCCTCCGCCTCCATAAAAATGCGCCGATGGCTGTACTCATCCCATATCGCCACGCAGGTATTGATGCCGGTGCTGATGGTGACGACGACTTTGGTCCCTTTCTCTGCCGCCCGCCCCGACTTTACAACAAGAAGATCGCCGGACTTGGCGACGAGAACGCCAGCCATCGCGGCGACCATATCATTGGCCGTTGTGAAACGGGTGCCGGGGTATCGTTTCTCCGCCTCTTTTGGCTTGAAGATTGGCCAGTCACAGTTGGTCGGCTCCACGGCGCCGGTCTCGGTGTCTCGCAGCCCGCCCATGGCGAGGGCAACGTGGCTCGGTCGAGCATCGATTTTAGAGAAGTAGTCGTCAAATAAAGCAAGAGCGTCAGGGTAGTTCGCGGTAACGAAGCGGTGCAGTTTTTGACTACGGCTATCTAGGATATGAACTTTTGTACCGCCAGCGTCAACGCCAACTGATAATTTCGGATCAATACGTAACACGATCTCTCGCCTCCAATCTCATACTAAATTGGGCATACGTGCCTCTGGTGGGGCTGGTTGGGATCGAACCAACGACCAAACGGTTATGAGCCGCCTGCTCTACCGCTGAGCTACAGCCCCATACTGAGCATGTAGTATACCGTAACCCACCCTAATCCACCACTGTTTGGGTGTATACTTTAAGAGACGAATGAAGCTCCACGAACAAATAGCGCAAAAAATTATCAGTTGGTTCACCCTCAGCAACATCCTCCCGTTAGGCGTAGTCCTCATTGCATTCTGGTGGGCATGGAGCACTGTTGACGTCATCCAGCGCAACTTTACCTACCAACAACAGGTTAACCAGCTCCAGCAACAGGTGGCGGTTTTGAGCCTAGAGAACAAGTCGGAACAGTATATGATTGACTACTACAAGACGAATGAGTACGACCAGCTTCAGGCAAGGACCTATCTCAACTTGGCTGCTCCTGGCGAGAAGGAGCTTATTCTTTCGTCAGCTCCGTCGGGCAGCCAGTACGCTCCGTTTGTAGCCACCGTCCAACCGACGTCTGGCTCAACCACTACTCAAGCTAAGAGCAACTTCCAACAATGGGTCTATTTCCTCTTCAGCAAGCATGGTGCCTAGCTTGACATCCTAAGAAGTTATTGCTATATTTGGTTAAGCATTTTGTGATATCTAATGCGTCGCCGCGGGGTGGAGCAGTGGCAGCTCGCGTGGCTCATAACCACGAGGTCGTAGGTTCGAGTCCTACCCCCGCAACCAAGAAGAACCAAGAAGAGATCTGTCGATACAGATCTCTTTTCTTTGGTACCTCTGTAAGACTAGATCGATTCTTACTATAGCCATTTGCTATAGTATCGCTATGAAACTTCTGTATGTACGGCATGGCAAGACCCAAGGAAACGTAGACAAGAGCTACATAGGGCGTATTGAGTCGCCCCTTCTAAAAGAAGGCATCGAAGACGCAAAGAAGGTTGGCAAGCAGATCCACTCATCAGGTGAGCGTATAGATGTGATATATACCTCGAAGTCAAAGAGGCAACTTGATACGGCACAGATTATTGCTACGGAAATTGGCTATCCGGCAGACAAGATTGTCATTACTGATCTTCTCTTGGAGCGTGCTGGTGGCGACTTCGAAGGCAAACCACAATCAGAATTCTTTGCCATGAGTGAAGAGAAGCAGATAGAGGCGGGGGCTGAATCGTTTAAGGATTTAGCCGATCGTGCCGTAGCGATAGTGGAGCGTGCCGAAGCTGAGTACCCTAACGGAACGGTGTTACTTGTTAGTTCCGCTGCAATTGGCGAGATGATACGGGCGATGATTAAGTATAGTGATCACACCCGAATGTTTGATGATGGGCCGATGCCTAATACTGAACTCGTGCAACTTATTTAAATCGACAGAGTACCTAAAGCGCATCTCTTTTGCTATATCATAAACATATGGATGTCGAATCAGTTATCCGAAAACAGGTAGCCTCTGGTCAAATGATGCAGGTAGCCACCGTTGATAGGGACCAGCCCTGGATCTGCACTGTCTACTATGTGCCAGATGACAAGCTCAACCTCTATTGGATAAGTACCACTGACAGAAGACACAGTAGGGAACTTGCTAATCACCATAAGGTGGCTGGGGCCATCCCCATACGATTTAGTTATGGTCAGCCAGTAGCTGGTGTGCAGCTTGAAGGTGATGCGCGGTTAATTTCAGACCCTACTGAAATAAAAGAAGCGATAAGACTCTACGCCGATCGATTTAAGAGAAGCGAGGAGTGGTGCGCGGACTTTTTAGCAGGTAAAAATCCCCACAAACTATATCGCATCAAGCCGATACTCTTCGTCCTTTTTGATGAAGAAGCCTTTCCTGAGGATACACGCAGGGAGTGGAGGCCTGCTCCCTATCCGACTCAGTGATCACCTCTTCGAAGTGTGTATGAGGGATCACGGTAATGAGTTTTAGATAGTTTCTAGACAGGAGGGACCCCTCAACGACCCGTCCCCCGCAAGCCCGGCTGGCGTGTATGAGAGACTCGGGTCCAGTACTGATCCCCATATGCCCCGGACTTGCTCCGCCTTGGGGATGTTTGGCACTGAGTATGACAATATCACTAGCTTCTGGTGCAGCATTAACTGCGATCCGCGCCAGTTGGGTTAGATGTCGGAATCGGGATGGCCACCGGCGGACCTCAATCCCGAGTACGTCGGAGAGGCAGGCAATGGCAAGACCACTGCAGTCATAACCCCGATCATCTAGCCCACGTGCCATACAACTGGGCCGTGTGACCCGGCCATGATGGCAGTCGTCACCGTCTTCGTAGTGATCGTAAAATGGTCTTTCGAGGCGGAACCGAGCGGCCTTGACCAGCTCTGCGCTAAACTTACTCATTCGCGCCATTATAGATGAGAACAGAGGGAGAAGTCAGGTTGTTACTTTGCTGCAGGCTGCACGTACAGCCTCAGACCAGGTCGGGAAGGCATGGATGGTGTTAGCCACATCCTGCGCTGTTAACCCCGCCTGGATGGCGACTGAGAGCTCGTGGATCATCTCACCAGCGTGCGGTGAAGCGATACTCGCCCCGAGCAGTTTACCCTCTGGACTGGTGATTACCTTAACGAAGCCTTCACCTTCATCACTGATATTGGCACGAGCGATGATACTGATAGGTGTCGTCGCGGTCCGGTACTTGATAGCGTATTTTACGGCATCTTCCTCCGTTATACCGACGGCGGCGATCTCAGGTTCGAGGAAGTAGACACGTGGAACGGCTCGGTAGTCGGCTGCCATCTTCTGACGGTGGAAGAGGTTGTGCATAGCCACCCTGCTCTGGTAGATAGCAGCATGGGTATACATATGGGGCCCGACGACGTCTCCGCCGGCAAAGATATGCTTGGCTGTTGTCTGCATGAATTCGTTGACGGTGATGCCCTTGGCAGTGTACTCAACTCCAGCATTCTCGAGGCCCATATCTACTCTCGGAGCTTTGCCGGTCGCCAGGAGAATCTCATCGACTTTAACCGAGCGGGCATTAGCTCCTTCGGTGAGATGGACCCGCTTTAAGACAGCTTCCTTTTCGATGTGGGTAATCTTAGTCCCTGGCAGCATCTGTATCCGGCGGTACTTAGCAAAGTGGTTCTGGACAAATTGGCTGACCTGTTCGTCCTCTCGTGGCAGCAGTCTGGAGGCGATATCGGCCATGGTGATCTTAGAGCCGAAGACCGAAAAGAGATGGGCGAACTCACAACCGGAGCCGCCAGCCCCGATGACGAAGAGCGACTTCGGTGGTCTGAGAAGGTTAAGGGCGTTATGAGTGGTTAAGTACCTAACGTCATCAAGTCCTTTGATGGCGGGCAGGAGTGTATCCGCCCCGGTCGCAATATAAAACGACTCGGCACTGTAGTGTCGTCGTCCAATGGAGACTTCGTGGTCCGAAACGAAATGGGCCGCTCCTTTGAGGACGTTGATACCCTCTCGCTCGAATGACTGTTTGCTCTGAGCCGACCCGGTCCGATGGATTGCCGTCTCTTTCCAGCCTCGGATAGACGGATAGTTGTAGCCAATCGTCGATGAACGGATACCGAAGCGAGTGGCTCGCATCGTCTCGTCGTATAGGTTGGCGACGTGGAGCATCGCTTTGATGGGAATATCAGCATAGTTCGGACAGTCACCGCCGAACGTCTTTGCTTCGACAATAGCTACTCGTTTACCGGTTGAGGCCCCGATATGAGCGGCTACACTGCCTGCTGCCCCACTGCCGATTACAATTAAGTCGTAGTCGTATCGATGTGGCATTCAGTTTCTCCTCTACTTAGTATAGTCGTTTTTTAAGATATATGCGGCGTCAGGATTGTAGGTAGACAGATAGCGGGCGGCATGGACCCTGAGATCATGCGAGGTGACCTCTTCTTTGTGGGCAAGCCACTTGGCCATGTGGTGGCTGATTTCCTCGGCAGTCACTCTGGCCTCCCCGATCGGGGTCCTGACACAGAGACAGCTGGCCATGACGCTTCGGGCCAACTTTCTGGGGCTGTAGGGTTCGCTCTTCTTGGTATGGATCTTGTAGACGTGGGTCATGGTAGGACTCCGAAACTTAGACTATTGGTAACGGTCAATAGGACACACCAACCCAGGATAATCAGCAGACAGCCGTAGAGCAGATGAGAGGTAATTTTGAACCGATCCATATGTCGGCGTAACAGCACGAGCTGACCGCGCATTAGGGAGTGAACCAGCAAGTAAACGAGCGGCACGATGCTGATGAGGGCGTAGATAATAGCGATCTTCATGCCCCGGTTGTCACTTGGTAGCGATAAGATACGAAAAAGATCGAGCGTCGGCAGGATGGTTAGTAGCCCGACCAGTAGCCCGTTGAGACCCACCCACCAGACAATACCTAGGCGGGGTAACTGGGACTGGAGGTTTTTGTAGAGCAGGCGATCAACTGATCGCAGATGGTGAAGCCCGAATGGTCGACCAAACCAGACGATTGCGCACTCCCATAAGCCGACGATGACGCTAAAGATTCCCAAGAACATTGTGGCGTAGGTGCTCTGCCACCTTGTCATAGCGAAGAGCCACGTGATGCCCCAAGCTCCAAGCCAGACTACTAGCCCATAGAACAGAGGGAAGGCAGCCACGTAGCGGGCGACTCTACCCGGTTTGTAGCCCTTGCCAAATAGCGTGGTCACGCTGAGCAGTAACTCGCGGCGAGGAAGCTGAGAGATGAATTGGGCCAAGACGACTGCGCCGTAGAGGCTGAAAAGCGGCAGGTTACCGAGCACGGCTACCTCCTGTCGATGGCGGGCTAGAGATGGTGGGGTTTGTATCCAGCGTGGAGCAGAAGTGTGAGGTGGTGGCTTCGTTGGGGCCGTAAACTACGATCAGACAGTCGCCGTTTGGTACGCGGGCGTAGTCAGAGAGGACATATGAGCCTGGCGAGCCGACCTTGTGCTGGACATAGACTCCGACGCTGGGGCTGTATTGATCTGCAAAGAGTTGGACAACAGCTGGCTTACCGCCTGTCTGACAGGTTCGGCCCGAGGCAAAGTTGCCCGAGACCCCGGTCGTACCGTTACCTATGACCAGGAAGTCGTTGAGTATGCCACCGGCAGACGTGGTCGCGTCAGGCATATACGAGTTGCTCAAAGGCAGGGAGAGATCGTCGGTGTTCAAGTTGCCACCGATGCCGCTAAAGAAGGCCGACAGGCTCATATCCTGAGCCGTCAGGGGCGTACCCTTATATTCAAGAAGATTACCGCTGTAGAGGTGGTAGGTGGCAGTGCCGATGCTGGCGTATTGAGGAGTTGATGGCGCTTGGAAGTTGAGCTGTTGGCCACAGGCCCAGACCTGCAGTAGCGCCTGTCTCTCAGTTGGTCCACCAGTCGGTGAGGCATTCAGGAGAAAATCTCCGTTGCCTGCCATGAACGCACTGACTAGAACGCTTACTGCGACGAAGGCGATAAAGAACGACTTCGCGAGTATCGGCTTACGCTTTCGCAGGTGCACGGCGCTGGTGAT
>DASZAF010000031.1 GCA_035945435.1 Candidatus Saccharimonadales bacterium
CTATCTACGCGACAACCTAGCGGGTGACACTGAACTACTTCGTCAGCGAGGACTTCACTTCGCGATCGTCGACGAGGTCGACTCAATCTTGATCGATGAAGCCAGAACCCCGCTTATCATCTCAGCCCCGTCACCTCGCACTCCTGAGAACTACCAGACGTTTGCACGTATCGCTAAGCGCTTAGTTCCTGATGACTATATCTTGGATGAGAAGAGGAAGCAGGTTGCCCTAAGTGACGTCGGTGTCGAGAAGGTTCAGAAGATTCTCGGTGTCGAGAACCTCTTTGCTCCTGAAAACGTTCACTTGGTCTACCATATGGACCAGTCTCTACGCGCCCAGACACTCTTTAAGCTCGACAAAGACTACGTTGTTGACTCATCTGGCGAGGTCATCATTGTTGATGAATTCACCGGGCGTTTACTGCATGGCCGGCGCTACAACGAAGGACTGCACCAGGCTATTGAGGCTAAAGAGAACGTCGAGATTAAGCAGGAGTCAATGACTCTTGCGACCATCAGCTTCCAGAACTACTTCAGGATGTACGGTAAGCTGGCCGGCATGACTGGAACGGCTATGACTGAAGCCGAGGAGTTTCAGCAGATCTATGACGTTGAAGTGGTCGCTATCCCGCCGAACCGGCCTGTTGTCCGCGATGATCGATCCGATAAGATGTTCAGAAGTGAACAAGGTAAGTTCAAGGCTCTTATCGAAGAAGTCGGGCGGCTACATAAAGAAGGGCGTCCGGTCCTTCTTGGTACCGTCTCTATCGAAAAAAACGAACTACTCAGCAGTCTTCTTACTAAGGCAGGTATCAAACATGAGGTTCTTAATGCCAAGAACAATGAGCATGAAGCGCTGATTGTTGCTAAAGCCGGCCAAAAAGGGGCCGTCACCCTCGCCACCAACATTGCAGGACGTGGTACGGATATCATTCTAGGGAAGGGTGTTAAAGAACTCGGTGGCCTCGTTGTTATCGGCTCTGAGCGACACGAATCCCGCCGCATCGATAACCAGTTACGCGGTCGTTGTGGACGTCAGGGTGATCCAGGTATGACCCAGTTCTACGTCTCGGCCGAAGACGACCTTCTGCGAATCTTCCAGGGTGATCGAATTGCCTCGCTAATGGGACGGCTTAAAATTGCCGAAGATATGCCGATTCAGAACAGAGCATTCTCAAGAACGCTTGAAGCTGCCCAGAAGAAAGTCGAAGGCTTCAACTTTGATACTCGAAAACACGTCGTTCAGTACGACAACGTCATCAACCGTCATCGCAAGGCAATCTACAGTACTCGACAGGAGATTCTCAAGAGCGAGGACATCAGCCCGCTCGTTAAAGACCTTATTGAGGAAGAAGTGCGCTCGCGAACAACTATCAGCCCGAAGCAGAACCGGCAATTTGCCGAAGAGTTTGAGGCGGTCATCCCGCTTGATAAGAGGGTAATCAAGAAAATCGCCGATGCCTCACCGGAAAAGGCACGTATAGAGTTGGCGATTAGGTCCGCAAATAACCTCTACAATGAGCGCGAGAAAGACTTCACATCTGAGCGTATTCACAGGGTTGAGCGTGAAGTTTACATGACCGTTCTCGACCAGCTTTGGATGCGTCACCTTGAGAACATGGAGCACCTCCGAGAAGGCATTGGCCTTCGTGGCTATGGTCAGAGAGATCCACTTGTTGAATACCGAACTGAGGCACAGCGCCTCTACGAGGCACTTCAGGGTGTCCTTCGTATGGAGGTCATTCGAGCGGTCTATCACATTCAAAAGAGCGAGGTTATCAAGGCCGAAGAGGAAGCCTTCGAAACCGAGCTGACAAAGGCGGCGGCCGGTGCTATAGACGTCGGTGTTAATGAAGTTGGTCAACCCACGCAGCATGCTGATTTCGAAAATCCAAACACTGTCATTTCTCAACAGAAGAAGACCATTCGCAAGAAACGAAAGATTCAGCGTCAAAACCGCAAGAAGAACACGAGAAAGCACTAAAGAAACAATGAAGCATTCAGTCGAAGAAGTCGTCCTGACAAATGGAATGCGTGGTTTGTTAGTGGATGTTCCCGATGCAACAGTTATGAGCTTTCGCTTTCACCTGAGGGCAGGCGATTACTTCGCACCGATTGACCAATACGAGTCGGCTCACATCATGGAACATATGGTGCTTGGGGCTAACGAACGCTTTCGGACCTCTCGCAAATTTAATGCAGAGTTCCAAAAGAATGGTGCATACAACAATGCGATGACCGGCTACGTCTCGATGTATTATGTGGCCGAATGCGCCGACTTCGAGTGGGAGCGCATTCTTGAGCTGCTAGTTCTATCTATTAGTAAACCCTATTTTACTCAGGAAGAGTTCAAAGCAGAATATGGCAACGTACATGAAGAACTGACTGGTTTTCTAAACAACCACAACAGAGTTCTTTTCAGTGAACTGAACAAAGCCTTCGACCCGACTGGCAGACTGAAGACTGATGCAGATCGTCTTGAGTTGATGAAGAATGTCGATACGGCCGCTGTTAAGACACACTACAAGAAGACTCATCGCAGCGACAACTTCCGATTTGTTATTGCTGGCAACATGAAGGGCCGTCGAAAACAGATCGAGCGACTGTTAGAGAGTGCAGACCTTGAGAGAGGGGAGCGTTTTGCTTTCCCAGGCGATACCATCAGATCGCTCGATTCGGCTCTCTACGTCGAGCGCAAAGAAGTTAAAAACCTCTCATTTGATCTGAGCACCTTTAAGATGGAGCGCATTAGCGAAGAAGAGCAGTACGCCCTACACCTAGTTGATACGATGCTGACAGCAACCCTTCACTCGCTAATCCTTGGTGAGGCGCGCGAACGTGGCCTGGCATACTACGTTTGGTCTACATTTGATATGGGCAGCAACAACACTTCCTGGGATTTTGGAGCGGAAGTTAGCAAGAAGAATATTGAACAACTTTTTGATATCATGACGTTCCAGCTTCGTAAGATTCTCGATGGTGATATTGATAAAGACGATATCGAGATGGCTAAACAATACCGACTTGGTGCCTTCCAAATGGGCGCGCAAACTGTCGGTAGTTTTGTGAGAAGCTATGGTTCACGCTACTTCTACGATGAAACAATCACCGACTATGACAACATTCCCGATCACATCAAGGCCGTCACCAAGACGCAGATGGTTAAAGTGGTCCAGGAGATGTTTGAAGACGATGTCTGGGGACTTGGCGTGCTTGGTAGTTGCGGTACCGAATACGCCGAAAAGCTGAGAGAGAAACTTCAAATCCTGTGGAGGTAGGTCTCGTGGAGAGCGTACAGCGCCAGGTTGAAGAGCTGTCAGGGAAGATTAGGGAAGCCATTGTCACTGCTAAGATTGGTCAGCTAGAGCAAGAGGACGAGCAACTCACTAAAGAGGCCAGTGACCCTCAGTTTTGGAACGACTCACTACGAGCGCAGGAGGTAACGAGACGACAGGTTAAACTGAAGACCCTGATTGAGCCGCTTCGACAGCTTGAAAAGGATGTCAATGATTTGAAGGAGTTGGCCCGGCTTGGTGATGCTTCGATGACCGAAGAGCTCGTAGGCCAAATCGGAGAACTCGAGAACCGATACTCAGAGATGCAACTGGCTGTCAGTCTGTCGGGTCAATACGATGATCACGATGCAGTAGTTGAGCTTAGAGCTGGCGCAGGTGGGACTGATGCTCAGGATTGGACTAAAATGTTAGAGCGTATGTATCTTCGTTGGGCCCAAGCTCATAAGATGAAGACCGAGATAGTTGATAAGTCCGCGGGTGAAGAGGCGGGCATTAAGAGTGAGTCGATCGTTATAAGCGGTCAGAATGCCTATGGTTTATTGAAGGGTGAGCATGGTGTACATCGTTTAGTGCGCCTAAGCCCGTTTAACGCAGACCATCTCAGACAAACCTCGTTTGCTATGGTGGAAGTACTACCACAAATCGACCGCCCTGAAGAGCTACCACTCGATGAAAAGGATCTTAAGATTGACGTCTTTCGGGCCGGTGGCCATGGGGGCCAGTCGGTTAATACAACGGATTCTGCTGTCAGGGTCACTCACGTCCCGACCGGGATTGTTGTCACGATCCAAAATGAGCGTTCCCAACTTCAAAATAAGGAAACTGCCTTAAAGATTCTACGTTCAAGACTGGCGCAACTTCAGCTTGTTCAGCACAAGGAGAGAATCGATGAGTTGAAAGGTCCGAACCAATCTGCGGAGTGGGGGAATCAGATACGTTCGTACGTCCTTCACCCGTACACTTTAGTAAAAGATAACCGCACTAAGCATGAAGAACACGATGCGCAGCGTGTTCTCGATGGTGATCTTGATCCGTTCATTAATAGCTATCTCACGAGCAGCACCAAGTAGACCTCCGTTAGCGTGATACAATGCGATTAAGCATGACAGAAAGGACGGATTCTTAAATGCAGACTAGCCTTGACCCTAAAGATTTTCAGACCTTTGTCTATAAGTCCTTTCAGTTTGATGATGGCTGTCATAGTCTTCAACTGCACTACGCGCTTGAAGGTAGCGGGCAACGTCTGAACTTTACTGAAAGTATAGGCATTCCCTCAGAAGATGGACCCTTCGTGAGTGATAAGTCGATATGGGATGGGGCGGATCGATTAGGTCGCCTTCTATTCATAGCCTGTGGCCTTAGCTACTTCAACCTTGCGGCCCCCAGAAACGTGCGCGTCGAAGTCCCGATCAGCGGTGTAGAAAATCAGTTTTTAACAACTCTTTTCTCCAAAGGGCTGACTGAGTTTGCCTATTCGAATAACTTGCCAAATGCCCTCCATCCAACTATAGAAGCTAGCCAGAGAATTGATCCGAAACCTGTTAAGTTAGCCAACGTGCTTAAAAAGAGTGATACACCAGTAGTTATGATAGGGGGTGGCAAGGACTCTATTGTGACCATTGAATCGCTACGAAGCTCCGGTCACGACAAGCAACTTCTTTTCTCGGTTAACACATTTGCACCGATGCAAAGAACAGCCGAGGTGGCTAGTTTTCCATACATACATGCAAAACGAACCCTAAGTCCTAATCTCTTTGAGCTCGACGAGACACAGCTCTACAAAAGACGACATGTCCCAGTGACCATCATCGTCTCATTGGTGGGCGTACTTACGGGTATCCTCAACGGCCACAGCACTGTTATTCTCTCTAATGAGCGCTCCGCTTCTGTCGGTAACGTCACTTGGGAAGGAGTCGAGGTTAACCACCAGTGGGCGAAGAGCCTAGAGGCCGAAAAACTACTGACCGATACACTCAAACAAGTCGTTTCGCTCGACATTTCGTGTTTCTCGCTGCTCAGACCGCTATCAGAGCTACGGATTGCGCGCCAATTTGCAAAGTTAACACAGTACCACGCAGTCTTTACGAGCTGTAACCGCTCATTTCGTCTTGACCCATCACAACGTTTCCACGATTGGTGTGACAATTGCGATAAATGTAGATTCGTTTTCCTAGCTCTCGCCCCCTACTTAAGTAAGGAAGAGCTGCTTGGCATTTTCGGCAAAGACCTACTGGCTGATCCGAGCCAGCTACGTGGGTATCAAGAGCTACTCGGTATTGTTGGCCATAAGCCACTCGAGTGCGTTGGCGAGCTCGAAGAGACTCGTTTGGCTCTCGAGCTAGCCAAAAAGACAGGGAACTGGGATAACGTTGCAACTTTCAACCAGCTTTTGAAAGACCTCCCTGAGAGCGTCATGCCGACCAAGACACAAGTGGCCGAAGTCTTTGAGACCTCATCATCACACCTGATTCCCGGACAGTTTCAGGGAGCATTAGATGAAATTGAGTGATCTCGCCGGTAAGAAATTTGCAATCTGGGGAGTGATCCGCGAGGGTACCATCATGGCTAACGTGGCTGATAAAGCTGGGGCTATCGTTAGTCTTGTTTCCGACAAACGAGGGGATTCCACACCGGATGAGCTGACCCTAGAAAGTGGTAAAAAGCTAACTGTCCAGAAGGGGAGTGATGCACTATCCGCTTTGCTTGATGCTGATATTGTCTGCAAATCACCCGGGATTACCATGCATCACCCATTTGTCGACAAGATTAAGGCCAAGAATATTCCGCTTACATCTGCTACCAAGCTGTGGCTTGATGAATATACAGACAAAACAATAGCCGTGACTGGCAGCAAGGGCAAAAGTACAACCGCTAGTCTACTCGCGCATCTTATGGAGCGTCTAGGCTTTGACGTCCAACTCGGCGGCAATATCGGCGTACCTCTCTTTGCGCTACCCAAAGGACATCGCTGGTATATAGCAGAACTTTCCAGCCATCAGACGTACGACATTGACAGATCACCATGGGGTGCCGTCTTTACGGCTCTCTTCCCGGAAAATCTCGACTGGTATACCAGTGTCGAAGAGTACTACAGCGCCAAGCTTAACCTAGCTGCCCATAAGCCACACTTCGTGGTGGCAAACGGAGATAACAGCGAACTACATAGACGACTGCCGGCTGCGATCACGGCACGAGTCGAGTGGGTCCCGTCGAACCAGCTTAAAGTAGATGAGAATGGCGCAGTTGTTTTTAAGGATGCAATACTGATACCTTCAGATAAGATTCCTCTTCTTGGCCGCCACAACCAGATCAATCTCTGCCTCTGTCTTCGTGTGCTTGAGATGCTCGATGTTGATCTGCGGGAAAACAGAGACCGATTGGCCAAAGCGGTAGCCGAGTTCGCACCGCTTGCATACAGGCTACATCCGATCTCACAGAAAACTGGGTTGCGATGGGTTGATGATGGTCTATCGACGAGTCCAGAAGCTACGATCGCAGCCCTAGAAACCTTCCCTAGAGAAGAGGTAACAGTCCTAGTCGGTGGGCATGACAGGGGGCTCGACTATACATCTTTGAAGAAGTATCTGTCGGAACGAAACCAGCCGGTCACAGTCCTTACCATACCTGATACCGGCGATGCGATTGCTGAGCTCTTAATGGATCTACCAAAACATACGATTACGAGATGCTCTTCACTAGAGGAGGCCGTCAAAAAAGCTGCCGAGGTGACACCAAAGAACGGCGTGGTACTTCTTTCGCCAGGGGCGGCAAGCTTTGGACGATTCAAAGACTACGAGGCACGCTCGGCGGCCTTTAAGAAATATATTGACGAGCTTTGACTTTTAACAGAGGTGTATTGCGCGTGTTATCCCTAAAACCTTATGGTAAAATAGTCAGGTGATCTTACTAGACCGTGTGACCAAGATATATGGTAAAAACATTACGGCCTTAAATCGAGTAAGCATACATATAGAACCACGCGAATTCGTAATCATAGTGGGGACTAGTGGGGCAGGAAAGTCAACTTTCCTGAAATTGCTTACTCGAGAAGAGAAGCCTACTTCCGGCAAAATCGTTGTCGGCGGTATTGACTATGACACGCTTAAAAACAGAGAGATACCCCTCTTGCGACGCAAGATAGGTACGGTCTTTCAGGACTTTAAGTTGCTACCGAACCGAACGGTCTTCGAGAACGTCGCCTTTGCTCTCGAAATCGCAGGGATGAGCAATCGGGAGATTAAACACACTGTTCCGAAGGTTCTTGATCTCGTCGGTTTGGTTGGTAAGGAGAGTAACTTCCCAGATGAACTCTCTGGTGGTGAGCGACAAAGAGTGGCGATTGCTCGGGCCGTTGTCCGCCAGCCGAAGATTCTGCTAGCAGACGAACCAACAGGTAACCTTGACCCAAAGCATGCTTGGGATATCGTCCGTATTCTCGAGAAGATCAATAAGTATGGGACGACTGTTGTCCTCACTACTCACAATCAGGATATCGTCAACAAACTCAAGAGGCGGGTGATAACCATCAGCCACGGCAAGGTTGTTAAAGACCAAGCTAGGGGGAGTTACACGCAGCAATGAGGCGTTCGTTCATCACTTTTCTGAGGATCGTACATACTGGAGCTAAAAGCTTGCTTCGCAACTCGTGGCTTTCAACGGCGGCGACGGCAATCATGGCAGTTACCCTGACAATTATTGTTCTAACATTCGTCGCCAACATGACGTTTAACGGCCTGATCCAATCATTCACCAGCAAGATAGATGTTGCAGTTTATCTCAACGACAACATTACACCTCAGCAGCTGGCAGGCTTCGAGAAGGAACTAAGAGCATCACCCAACGTCGCTTCGGTCTCCTACACCAGTAAGGCTCAGGCTCTGGCATCCTGGGAGAAAGCGAATTCCAACAATCTTAGTCTCCAAAACGCTCTGTCACAGGTTAGCAATCCTCTGCCAGCATCGATCCAAGTAACACCTAAAGATCCGAATCAGCTTCAGAGTATTGCCAATATAGTTGGCGAGCCTGCCAACCTAAATCTCCAGTCAGGAGAACCATCCTATTCGGGTGTACGTAAGCAGGCTATTAACAGAATCGTCTCAATAGCTCACTTCATCAGGATCGTCGGTATAGGGGCAAGTGCGGTTTTTGCTATCATTTCCATCCTGATCATCTTTAATACCATCAGAATGGCCATCTTCAATCGACGCGACGAGATTGAGATCATGAAGCTTATCGGCGCGAGTAAGTGGTATATCCGCGGGCCATTCATCGTCGAAGCTGCACTCTATGGTGTGATTGCGGGTGCTATAACGCTCGCTTTTACCATGGGGCTTCTTGATACGCAGGTGCCTAATATCGCAACGTATATACCGCAGATCAGTAGCACCAGCCACTATTTCTCAATACATCGGATCTGGATCATGCTAGCTGTTATTGGTGTCGGTATGTTGATAGGTATTCTCTCGTCTCTACTAGCTACACAGCGGTATCTAAAGATGCATGCCACACCGACTCGTCGCCGTTTTCTTGGACGCCGGCTGAGTGCGACCACTACTCGAGACGCCTAAAGCTTCTTGCCCTAGCTTGACTGGGGTAGACAGGATAGCCTATAATAAATGAGCACATGCTTCACTTGTTAGCAAGCGTAAAAAACAAACCCAAAAAATCTCTTCTCAACCAGATTAGGCACATAAGAGGGTACGGAGGGATACTCTTGGCTTTTGTCCTCGCTTTTTCACTTCCTGTGGCAGTCTATGCAGATCAATTTGATACACAGATCCAACAACTCCAGCAACAACAATCACAGGCTCAGTCCCAATCTGACCAGCTTGGACAAGAAGCGGGTAATATCCAGGCTCAGATAGATACACTAGAGAATCAGATCGCATCAGTGCAGGCTCAGATTGATGCTAATACGGCCCAATATAACAGTCTGACACAGCAGATTGCTGCTGCTCAAGCTGAGCTTCACAAGCAACAGGGGATCCTCGGGGCTGACATCAAGGCGATGTACCTACAAGGTCAAACTTCGACCATCGAGATGCTGGCTTCCAGTCAGAATTTAAGCTCGTTCCTTAATCAACAGCAGTACACCAGCGTTGTTAAAGACGAGATCGTGACAACGATGGGTAAGATTCGCCAACTTAGGGAGAAGCTATCCAGCCAGCAGCAACAAGTAACAATCTTACTCAATCAGCAGAAGCAGCTAGATGCAACATTGGCTGGTCAGGAGTCGCAGGCAAATGCGGACTTGGCAGCGACCAATCAGCAGAAGGCTCAGTTTGATGCAAGTGTCGCCAATCTCTCGGGTCAGATAGCTACGCTACGAGCCGAGCAGGCTGCAGCACTCGCCGCGGCGATGGGCTCGGGTGGCTCAAGCCCTGTCGGCGGAGTCATTACGTATACTGGTCTGAGCGGTAACGTCTCTGCTTGCGGAGGGGGCTACCCAGCCGTCTACTGCAACGCGCCGCATGACTCACTCGTTGACCAATGGGGCCTCTATAACAGAGAGTGCGTCTCCTATGTTGCTTGGGCCGAACAGTATGAATATGGCCATCAGGTCCCTGACTTTAACGGAGCCGGTAATGCTGACCAGTGGATTGGGACTTTAGCTGCCGACGGTGACGCTTATGCCGATGGCAACCCGACTGTTGGAGCAGCAGTGTACATGCCGATCGGTGGTGTCGGCCATATGGCGCTTGTTAATTCGGTATTTTCACAGAACGGTCAGACTTGGGTCTACGTCAGTCAATATAACTTTGATATGAATTTAAGTGGTGACTATAGCACTATGGACGTTGAGGTAACGCCGAATCTCCAGTTCATCCACTTCACGCACTAGAATTAGTGATTACGCAGTCTGTGCTTTGTTTTCTCAGCTAACTTCCAAGCTCGATATAAACCCATCTTGAGGGGTAAGTCATAAGTCGGCTGATAGCTTTTGACTTCGCCACCGAAACGGAGTTTGAATTCGGTGACACCCTGCAGGCCGGGATAGTTAGGGCTACCTATTCCCAAGAAATCATATGAAACGACCCCATCATCTTTGAGAGCTCGCATAATCTCAATATGCAACAGGTACGGAGCGCTCTCCTGACGAGCCGCTTCATTACTCGCTCCGTAGTAGTATGTACCGTGACGTCCGTAGATAGTAACGATAGCCCAAGCAATTGGGGTATCATTCTGAAAAGCTGCGTAAAAACGAACGTGTTCACCAAGATCTCCGAGCATAGAAGTGTATGTGGCAATAGGGTGGGCGAAAAACTGGTCTCGGGCCGCGGTTTCTCTCATGATTGCGTGGTACGGTTCAAAATGAGAGCTTGCCTCGTGAGTAGGTACTTCACGGATCGTAATACCCGCTTTCTGGGCTTTTCTCATCCCTCGCCGGGCGCCTTGGGACATACTGGCAAGTATCGTATCGAAATCTTGGGTAAGATCGACGACTGTCGTTCGCTCGAGGAGTGACTTTGAGTAAGCTGGCCTAACGCCGCCTTCTTTTGCCGGCAAGCTAAGGCGGATAAAGAGAGATGACTGGTTGACCTCGCGATTGACCAGCTGCTTAAGAGTAGCAACCAGTGAGGCTAGCTCGTGGCCCGATACTTTTTCGGTCAGCAATGTCGGGCCATTATTGATCCAGACGTAGCCGTACCCCTTCATCTTAAAGTGGAGTAAAGAGGCTGTAGCTAACTGCTTCTGGCCATCGTTTATAAGGTACGTTCCGATGTATGTCCGGTCAGGTATATGGTCTTGAAATCGGCCCCATTCTGGCGACTGTTCGACAGGGAAGACTATCTGAGGATGAGATTGAACAACATTTGTATACATTTGTTCATCTATTTTGCGATATTCCATAATCTGTTGGCCCATCACTATGCTTTTGTCACTTGCCATGATAGTATCATGAAAGCAGTAAGTCTTGGAGGGTGTGCAGTTGTCTATAGAAGCAGATAAGAGCTCTTTGCGTCGCTCAAATAGTGGAGTAAGCGGAATTTTTAAGAAGTTACATTGGGGTATGATCGTTTCCTACTTGATAGTTGCGATCATCTTTTTTGGTTTTGGTTATAATGCCGGCGGGAAGTTCTGGTTTACCAAGTCGACACAGAACAGCAGTCTGCCATCACAGCTTAACTACAGCTCCGTCAATCAGCTTTATCAGCTTCTTAAGAGCAACTATGATGGCAAACTAACTGAACAGCAGCTCGTCGATGGTATGAAGAACGGCCTTATCCAATCGACGAACGATCCTTACACTGAATACTTTACGGCCTCTCAGGCCAGCTCGTTCAATAACGAGCTGAACGGTAGCTTCAGTGGTATTGGGGCCCAACTTGGTTTGCGTAATAACAACCTGACCATTGTTTCGCCACTCGCAGGCTTCCCGGCCCAGAAAGCAGGCCTGCAGGCAGGCGACATCATCCTCTCGATCAACGGGGTGAGTACGACCAACATGAATATTGATGTAGCCGTTAACGATATACGTGGTCCGAAGGGCACGACGGTAGACCTGAAGATCCTGCGCGGTAATCAAAGCCTTGATTTCAAGATTGTTCGTCAAGACATAACGGTGCCGAGTGTTACTTGGAGCGTTAACAATGGCATAGGTGACATGGTTATCACTCAGTTCGCTAATGATACTGCCGGGCTTGCAAACAAAGCCGCACAAGACTTCACCAATCAGCACGTAAAAGGTATTATCCTAGACCTGCGTGGGGATGGTGGAGGTTACTTACAGGCAGGTGTTGATGTAGCCAGCCTCTGGCTGCCACAGGGCACTGAGATCGTTCAAGAGCGTGCTGGCAGCACTGTACTTAATAGTCTTACTTCAACTGGCGATGATACTCTCCATGGCATACCGACGGCAGTGTTGGTTGACGGTGGGACGGCTAGCGCGAGCGAGATCGTCTCTGGTGCACTCCGCGATAATAACGCTGCTACCCTTATTGGCTCACAGACATTCGGTAAAGGTGTCGTCCAACAGATCTTCAATCTGACTGGCGGGAGTGAGGTAAAGATCACAGTTGCCAAATGGTACACACCAAACGGCCAAAACATCAACCATCAAGGCCTTACACCGAAGATAGTGGTGCCTATGACTACGTCTGACGTAAATTCTGGACAGGATCCGCAAAAGGCTCGGGCTGTTGAATTTCTCCAGACTGGTAGGTAAGATAAAGAGGTTAGATTGAATCATCGTAGGGTACGAGCTGGGCAATGGATTCAAAGAAGAAGATTCTCTTAGTAGAAGACGACGAAGCACTGGCAAAAGTATATCTTGCCCGTCTTAATGTTGAAGGTTTTGAGGTAGAGCATGTTAGTAACGGAGAGGATGCACTCTCGGCTGCCATCAAGTTCAAGCCAGATCTTATCCTTCTCGATGCTATGATGCCGAAGATCACTGGTTTTGATGTTCTGGACATCCTTCGTAATACCCCTGAGACTATGAATATTCGCATCGTCATGTTGACGGCTCTTGGGCAGGCTAAGGATAAAGAGCGAGCCGAAAAGCTTGGTGTTGACGACTACCTCGTTAAATCACAAGTGGTTATCGGCGACGTTGTTGATCGCATCAAGTACCACTTAGGAATGAAATAAGAGATAATTACTCAACGGTAACGAGTGTTTTGAATGAACTCTTGCCGCTGTAGCTACGACTTTTAACTCGCTTGAACTGGACAATGCCATCTTTAGCAGCGTGGATAGTAAAGTTTCGGCTAAGAAAAGTGCCAGGACCGGCTTGCTTAGTAGAGCCAACCTGTCGTACGATAATCTGTCCAGTTTTAACAGCCTGGCCGCCAAATAGCTTAACGCCGAGACGTTGGCCTGGAGAATCGCTTAAGTTTCGGGCTGCACCCGCAGCCTTTACGTGTGACATAGTGGGTTCACTACTTTCTACTTATTACTAACAGTTCGCGAGCGACAACTTGATCATTTCTAAAGTAGAGAAGACCTCTGTTATCTGCATACGAAAAACTGTGCTGATTATAGCCGATTTCTCCCAGATGGTCAATAAGAGGTAGGTGGCGAAAATCTTGCTGCGTTTTCCAAGCTGGAACGGCAATAGTGCATCTAACACCTTCGGTGAGTTGCGGTAAAAGGTTGACCAGGAACTCACGCAAAAGCCCGTTACAATCTTCGACGATCTTATCTAATTTGGCCCGGTCTGGGGTATTTGCAAGTGGAGGGCCAAGATAAACCTCGGTTACTACATGGCCGACCGGCTGCTTCCATGTATGCGTCTTAGCGTCTGCAGTCGCAAGCTTGGCGGAAGTATTAATGTCCCCGCCATGGCTTGATAGCCATTCTAGATTGGCTTTCGTATATTCGATCATCTTAGGGTTAAGGTCACTTCCCTGAAGCGTGCTGTCTCGCAGAGAAGCCTCCATTAAGACCACGCCAGTTCCACAGAATGGATCTAAGACGAGAGAACCTTGTCCCGCCTCAGCTAGATTAAGCATGATTTGGGCTAGTTTTGGAGGTAGCATGCCGACAACCATATCCCTTCTGGGGCGACCAAAGTCCCTCGTGCTGTAGCTTTCAATGTCTTGGACTGCGACAGTCCATCCCAGAAAGGTCTTTTCCTTACCACCAACAACGACTAGTTCGCGGTTGTGGCCTTTTGTTAGGTCGTTGTGAATGATCTGGGCGCTGCTCAGTTCAATACCTTTCGTAGCGGTAACAAGACGAACAGACGGATAGATTGGACGGATATATTTCTTTAAGTCGAGGCCGAGCGCCTGTAAACGGTGAGAACTAAGAGCTAATCCATAGCAACTTATCCCAAAGTTAAACTTGCCTTCCTCAAGAGAGGAAGCGTATGCCCCAACCCAGTCTTTGAGCTCGTCGGCTATATTAACCACGTCAGTGGTTGAGAGTTCTTTGACAAGCTTGGCGATCTTCACTGTGCCGCCGAGGTTGTCTTGAACGAGCAGGTCCAGACTATCGTTAACAATAACAACCTGATCGTTGACCGGCTGCATATTTGCTGGGCCGAGAATGGATTCAAGCTCGGCAAGCGATAGTTCGGGTTGTCTACCAAGAATGCAGATTTTATTGTGCATTTCACAGATATTATAGCCTAATGGTCGTCTGTGCGAGATCAATGATTAAGGTATAATCGCAGATAACGATGAAACGCAAGATCCTGCTGAATATCATTACTCTTGGCGCGCTCGTGATCCTGATAGTGCTCATGCGGCACCAGTTTTCACAAGTCTATAGCCACTTAAGCAAACTTAGTCTCATCCCTCTTGCTTTACTGATTCCCTTGGAACTCAGCAACTATTGGGCTGAAGCCAAGATGTGTCAGGAGTACTTCTTCGTCCTTGGTGACAAGGTTCGTATATGGGAACTGATGAAGGCTTCGTTTGAGCTCAACTTTGTTAATATTGTCTTCCCGACTGGGGGAGTTTCAGGCTTCTCGTACTTTGCCCTTCGCATGAAGCCGCTTGGTATCAAGACAGCTCACTCAACGATGGTGCAGGGGGCTCGCTTTGTTCTGACCTTCATTACCTACGTACCACTGCTCTTTCTCGGTATGCTCCTACTCGCCATTGTTGGTAAAGCAAACTATTTAACAATCTTCATCGGCTCGTCGATTACGACACTGACAATTGTCGGCACGATTATCATGATCTATATCGTTAGCAACAGGCGGCGGGTACAGACGGTGACGGCTTTCGTCCCCAAGATAGTCAACTGGGCAGTTCGCCACTTCTATCGCAATAAGGAACACGAAGTCATCAGTGTTGAGAAAGTGGAGCGAGTCTTTGGTGAACTCCACGATGACTACCTCGAAATCACCAGTGACCTTTCACAGTTAAGAAAGACGTTCTTTTGGGCGTTGATGAACAATGTGACTGAGTTGGCGGTTATCTATATGGCCTTTGTCGCAGAAGGTCACTGGATCAACCCGGGAGCTATCATCATTGCCTATGCGGTTGCTAACTTTGCTGGGCTTATCTCGACTTTCAGCGGTATTGGCCTTTATGAATTTTTAATGACTGGTATCATGGCCTCCGCTGGGGTACCCGCCGCTTTAGCCCTTTCGGCAACCTTGGTCTACCGGGTAGTTAATATCGTGGTCTTTGTGCCTGTTGGCTACTATTTCTACCGTCAGTTTCTGAGAGAGAAGAATACGCTTTAAATGGAAGAGTTCGTCTTAACACCCGCCGAATGCCTGGCCTTAATTAATCAGACGCTAGAGATAGCTTACCCGACGGTTACCGTTGAAGGTGAGATTGCTTCGTTTAAGCTGAGCCAGGGTAAGTATGTCTTCTTTGACCTGAAAGACGATGAAGTGACGCTTAGCTGCTTCATGATGGCTTGGACACTACGACAACCTCTTGAAGATGGCATGCGAGTTCGGGTTCTGGCTAAACCTCGTCTCACTAAATGGGGCAAGTTTAGTCTCAACATCGACCAAGTGATGCCAGTCGGTGAGGGGAGTATCAAGAAAGCCTTCGAGTTACTCAAGGCCAAGTTAGAAGCAGAAGGCTTGCTAGACGAGAGTCGCAAGCGACAACTCCCACATTTTCCGCTCCGCATTGGCCTGATTGCTTCTGTTGAATCGGCAGGCTACGTTGATTTCATGAAGATACTCAACGCTCGTTGGCGAGGGCTAGAGATAGAAGTAGCTAACGTTCAGGTGCAAGGGTTGCTAGCAATTGACCAAAATATTGCCGCCGTTAAGTATTTCAACGAGCAGGCTCATCCAGTTGAAGTACTCGTTATGGTGAGGGGCGGAGGAAGTGCAGACGATCTAGCTGTCTATAATGATGAACTGTTGGCCCGGGCGATTGCAGCAAGCCGGATTCCGACTCTGGTTGGAGTTGGACATGAGGTAGACACTTCACTTGCGGACCTCGTATGTGACCTCCGCGCGGCAACACCGAGTAATGCTGCACAACTTCTGGTCCCTGACCAGAGAGAAGTGTCTCAACAGGTAAAGTACCTGCGAGACCAGATCCAACGAAATATGTCTCTCCACATCGATACCATGCGCAATCAGATAACGAATGCTCAACAGATCTTGATGCGTGCACTGCGCCTAGACGATAAACAGTTAGCCGTAACAGTATTAGTGGATAGGCTCGTGGCGGCGGAGGGCTACAAAATGGGTGAGACTAGGCAGAAACTACGTGGATTGGAACGAGTCCTTCGTCAAGTAGATCCGAATGTTGTTTTACAGCGAGGTTATGCGCTGGTGCGGGGTACGGGTGGTAAAGTAATTTCATCTGGCACTCATTTGAAAGAAGGAGATATGATACAAGTAAGACTGCGCGATGCGTCAATCGAAAGTGAGGTCAAAGGTGTCAAATTCGGATGATAAAAAAGGTAGCTTCGAGGAGAAGCTCAAAGAGCTTGAACTGATTGTCAGTTGGTTTGAATCTGAAGATGTTGATCTAGATAAGAGCATGAAAAAGTTCGAGCAAGGCATGCAACTCGCTAAAGAGCTTGAAAAAGAACTCAAGGAGGCCGAGAACAAGGTCGAGGTCATCAAGCGGAAGTTTGCTCAGAGTACAGAGTAGATGAGTCTTATCTGGGCAGTTGCGGCCGTCCTGGTAGGTTCTATTGGTTTTGTAGTCTTTCGGGGGGCACCATATTTACCGACGCATGGGAAAGATATTCGAACGCTACTCAAAGACCTTAAGATGTCGAAGAGTGATGTCTTTGTAGACCTTGGCGCTGGTGACGGTGCACTAGTCAGGGCTGCCTCATCAAAGGGGGTGATATCGTACGGTTACGAGCTGAGTCCAATCGTCTTTGCTATAGCATGGGTACGGTGCCTGCGCTTCAGTAAAGGTCACATGAGGTTGGCAGACCTGTGGATGGTCAGGTTGCCATCGGATACAACAGTTGTCTACACTTTTCTCCATACTCGGTTTATGGGAAAGTTTGATCGGAAAATGCGTAGTGAAGCAAAGCGGCTTGGCCATCCGATCACGGTTGTCAGTTATGCCTTTGAGATTCCGGGCAAGCGTCTAGTAAGACGAAGTGGAGCCTTATATTTCTACCGCTACACTTGAGCACTTTACAGATATTGCTGTGGTGCGTAAGATAAGGGTAATCATGAAGCATAATCACTCTCAAGCTGGTGTGATAGACTCACTGCTTATCCCGGTTATTGTGCTCTGTCTCTTGGTGGCCGGCCTGGCAGTCTTTGCGGTCAAGGAATACGGTAGCGCTCAAGATTATAAGAACAACGTTGATCAAAAAATTCAGGTGGCTGTTGCAGCTGCTGAAACTCAGCAACAAGCGCGACTACAGGCCCAGTTTGCACAAGAAGAGAAGCAACCCTATGTACGCTACACTGCTCCTCAGCAATTTGGGAGCGTTAGCTTCAACTTCCCAAGGACATGGAGTGTCTACGTCGGTGATGATGGCAGTACGGGTGATGGAACCTATACGGCATACTTCAACCCGAACTCGGTACCTCCAACAAGTAACAACGACCCCTATGCTCTCGAACTTTCAGTTAATACGTCAGACACCTACTCGAATTCGTTGCAATCTTTTCAAGGACAGGTTGGGAACGGACTCGTTGCAGCTCCTGTCAAACTAGCTAGAGGTAACGGCATGGAATTGAGTGGCGCCATTAGCAACACGATCACCGGCACTATGATTGTTTTCCCGCTGCGCGGGGGCACGGTTGAGCTATCTTCACAATCACCGTCGTTCCTAGCAGACTTTACCAACACCGTTCTACCCAGTCTGACTTGGAGCCCGTAACAGCTAACGAGAGATCGGTTATTGCTTCGCCTTGTACCACGCTGGACGTGGTACACTTGTTGTAGATCTATGGAGGAGGTGAACGTACAACAGCCAATCTCGCCGTTGATTGCAGCGGCCCATGAGTTAAAGACGCCCCTGCTCCTTATAAACGGCCTCTCAACCCATCTTCTTAATCACGGTAAGCTCAACCCGGACCAGCGCGAGATGCTCGAACGTATCCTGCTCTCGTCTGGATACAGCCTTCGTTTGGCCGAAAGCCTAGTCGATAGCTACCAAGTGGCTCAAGCGCAATTTGAATTTCCCCTCGAACCAGTCAACGTATCTCAGGTTGTCGAAGAGGTTGTCCACGAACTCACTCCATACAGCAAGAAAATCGATCGCGAGATTATTACCTCGCTTCGTCAGCGGAATGACATGGTTGTAGCTCATAAGACTTTCTTTGGTGAGGTTGTTTATAGCCTGCTAGACAACGCCCTTCGTCATGGCAAGGGCAAAGGTAAGATAGTGATAACCAACAGGCAACATCGCGAGTTCTCAAGACTTACAATCCGTAACGAGGGGGCTGTTCTAAGCCAGAGAGACCTGAGCCAGCTTGAACGGAATCTGGGAACATACTTGGAAGCCGCGCCAAGCTTAGGAGGCACTAGCGGCATCGGCCTCTATATCGCTCGCCAGCTAGTGGGTGCGATGAGCGGAAAGCTTGGATTAGAGCGGAAACCGAGCCACACTGGAGTATACGTTGACCTGCTCAGCTCACAACAACTATCATTTCTTAGCCCATGAAGAACAAACGCCGCGTTCTGATCATAGAAGGTGATCCGTGGCTTGCAGATTTGTACCGCGTCACTCTCGAATCGAAATTTGAAGTGGGAGTTGCTGGTGATGTTCCAGAGGCTATCGATGCAATCGAGGTCAAAGCTCCTGAGGCCATCGTTCTTGACCTAACACTACCCGAATATAATGGCGTCGCACTGTTACACGAACTCCGATCACATCCTTACTATTCAAAAATCCCGGTTATTCTGCATAGCGCTATACATCCAGAGCGCTGCGCCTTGAACCGAAACCAATGGCATCAGTATGGGGTTGTTGACTACGTCTACAAGATGGATTCATCGATGCAGACACTTGTGGTGGCGGTTGAGAGGCTCTTCTAATGCCGTATCGGCAGTACCGAACGAATGGCCTCGTCATACGTCGCGTAGATTACGGCGAAGCCGATCGAATTTTGACCTTATTGACGCCTGAACATGGCAAGGTGGGAGCGATCGCGAAGGGGGTCCGCAAGAGTAAGAGCAGACTAGCTGGCAGTATTGAGTTCTTTGCGGAGAGCATCTTCACACTCGTCGAAGGGAGAGGTGAGCTAGATGTTGTCTCGTCGGCGCGGCTCGAACACTTCTACGGTAACATCATGCGCGACTATGACCGTCTGGAGTTTGGCTACGAAGCGATCAAGTTACTGCATAAAAGTACGGAAGATCTTCTAGGGCCCGAATTTTATCAGTTGCTCAAACATACTTTCATCTATCTAGATAACACCAGAATCCCTCCGGGGGTCGTCGAAGTTTGGTTTAGGCTGCATCTCGAAGATATACTCGGGCGCTTACCCTCACTTGAACGTGATGCAGTGGGGGATAGGCTCCTTCCTGAGCAGTGCTACGTCTTTGAACCGAACGAAAGAGGTTTAGTGAGTAGCCCACGAGGTGATCTAACTGCCGATCACATAAAACTACTACGCTTGGCTGAGAAACACTCGCCAGCCGTGCTGGCACAAGTGGCAGACGTCGGCACACTTTTGCCAGCATGCTTAAACTTCGTTCGCCTTGCGAGCGCTCAGTAGTGTTCTGATAGATAATCAGTTATAATTGCCTTCAGAATGAATGCACTCAAAGTTGCAACTGGTTACGGGTCAGTTCGAGGTGTTGGCGAAAGCCTACGCTAAGTTTCTCTTATATTTCCGAACAATCAGTAACTTTGAAAGGTAACTTTTTATCATGAGTGACGTAAAAATGGACGACATTATCAGTCTGGCCAAGCGACGAGGTTTTGTGTACCCCGGAAGCGAGATATACGGCGGGATGGCTGGTATGTACGACTTCGGCCCATACGGCGTAGAGTTACTCAACAATCTCAAGAAGGCATGGTGGAAAGAGCAAGTCTACGACCGTGATGACTTTTATGGTCTCGACTCTGCAATATTTAAAGAGCCAAAGGTCTGGGACGCATCAGGTCACACTAGCGGTTTTTCCGACCCGCTTGCTGAGTGCAAGAACTGCCATATGCGTATCCGCGTTGATAAAGAGCTTGAGAGAGTCGGGGTAAAAGCCGATGAAAAGATGAGTGAAGAGGAGCTCAATGTGCTCTTTGATAAAAACCGTGACAAGATCCCGTGTCCGAATTGCGGCCACAAAGAATTTGGGCCGGTTCGTGCTTTCAACTTGTTGGTAAAGACTAATATGGGTGACTTGAGCGGCGATCCAGACCTGAAACATCCAGTATATTTGCCGGGTGAAGCGTGCCAAGGTATCTATCTTAATTTTAAGAATGTCGTTGATACCACGCCAGCCAAGATACCATTCGGCATCGCACAGATTGGTAAAGCATTTCGTAACGAAATATCTCCACGCAATTTCCTTTTCCGTACACGCGAAATGGAGCAGGCTGATACGCAGTACTTTGTACGCCCTCATGAGAACAAAGAGGCGTATGAGCGCATCAAAAAGGCTCGATTCGATTGGTATATCAAAATGGGTATCAAGGCCGAGAACTTACGTTGGCACCAGCACGATAATCTAGTGTTCTATGCGTCTGATGCATGGGATATTGAATACAACTTCCCATCCTATGGGTTTGATGAACTAGAAGGCGTACATGATCGCACCGATTACGATCTGACTCAACACTCTAAGTTCTCAGGGACCGATTTATCGTATGTCGATCCGGTTTCGCGAGAGAAGTACATTCCTTGGATTCTAGAAACGTCAGTGGGTATGGGGCGTATGTTCTTAGCGTTTCTGAGTGACGCATATCATGTGGAGGAATTGAATGGGGAGCAACGTGTTGTGCTCAAGCTCAATCCGGAGTTGTCACCTGTAAAGGTTGCAGTTAGCCCGTTACTGAAGAATAAGCCAGAGCTCGTTGAAAAAGCAGCCGAAATACATACCCTGCTTAAGGGAGAATTTGGGGCTGTCGCCTGGGACGACAACGGTAATATTGGGAAGCGTTATCGTCGTCAGGATGAGATTGGGACACCATACTGTGTCACTATCGATTTCCAGACACTTGAAGATGGCACGGTGACCGTCCGCGATAGGGATACTACAGAGCAGAAGCGGATTGCAAAGAACGAACTTGTCGACAACCTCAAAGCGGCAATTCGATAAAAGGAGTGGTAGTGCCAAAACACAGTGCCGGAGTACTTTTATTTAGGCGTGTAGGTGGGAATGTTGAGGTATTACTTGCTCACCCAGGTGGTCCCTTCTGGGCGAAGAAGGATTCGGGTGTTTGGTCTATCCCAAAAGGTGAGTTTAGCGAAGACGAAGATCCGAAGCATGCCGCACAGCGTGAATTCATGGAAGAGATTGGCCATCAAGTCCCAGCTAAAGAGCTTATTGATATAGGCGAAATTAAGATGAGTAGCGGTAAGATCGTGACTGCATGGGCAGGCGAAGGCGATTTGGACCCGAACATGCTCGTGAGCAATACTTTTAGCATGGAGTGGCCACCTCGCTCTGGAACGCAGCAAGAGTTTCCGGAAGTTGACAGGGCCAGATGGTTCACTCTCGTTACAGCCAAGAATAAAATCCTCAAGGCTCAGGTACCGTTCATCGAAAATCTAGCCACTCATCTTTCAGTTGATATTAATAAACCAGAAAAGGATGACCCTTCTTCTCAGCTGAGCCTTCTGTAGCACTGTGGTATGCTAGTCGTGATATTGCGAAAGTAGCTGAGGAGTCTGAGTTATATGTATAAACAGATCATCTTCGCGTTATGGGTCTTTATACCCGCTGGTCTCGCAAACGCAACACCGGTCTTCTTGGCCAAGTTCAGAGTACTAAAATTTCTGGATAAGCCAATGGACTTCGGCAAGAAGTTGAGGGGTAAGCCAATATTGGGTGCCAATAAGACGTGGCGTGGCCTACTCGGAGCGATGGTAGTTTCGAGTCTTGTTTTTTGGCTCCAGAGATTCGCTTATATGCATCATCATTGGGCGATTACAGCTTCTAGAGGTATTAACTATGCGCATCTCAACCCTTGGGTCGTCGGTCCTGCTTTTGGTTTTGGCGCTCTTGTGGGAGATGCCATCGAAAGTTTCTTCAAGCGTCAGATAGGTATTGAATCCGGGCATACTTGGTTTCCATTTGACCAGATCGACTACGTGATTGGCGGCCTTCTGGCGATAAGTCCGTTTATCCGGATGAGCTTTTATGAATATCTCTTCATCCTTCTGGTCTGGTTCTTGCTTCATCTCGTCACAGTTTGGGTGGGCTACTTGACCGGTTTTAGAGAGCGACCGATATAGCTACTTTACTGGCCTTATTGGGTATAATGAGTACAGCCTATGAGCCGATCAGAACCAGTACTTACATTCCCCAAACGTTTTTTCTGGGGAGCGGCCACTTCAGGACATCAAGTCGAGGGTAAAAACCGAGATCAATGGACGATCTGGGAGCTTGAAAACGCGCCAACGCTTGCACAGCAGGCCCGTTATGGGTTAAACACCTTACCTGATTGGGATGAGATAGAAGAGCAGGCCACCAATCCTCGTAACTATATATCGGGTAAAGGGGTCGACCATTACAACCGATACGAAGAGGACTTTGATATTCTTGCCAAGCTGAACATGAATGCTTTTCGCTTTAGTATCGAGTGGTCCCGAATTGAGCCGAGAGAAGGTGAATGGGACCCGCTTGCTGTCGAACACTACAGGTTGTACATACACGCTTTGAAACGACGTAACATCGAGCCGTTTGTTACCCTGTGGCATTGGACAATGCCGGAATGGTTTGTCCAAAAAGGGGGGTTTGAGAAGCGAGCGAATGTTAAGTATTTCGTGCGCTTCGCTACAAAGATACTGGACGAGCTGGGTGAAGAGTTTCGCTACGTGACGACAATCAATGAGCCTGAAGTCTACTCGGCGCTGGGCTATTCGACAGGTGAATGGCCGCCACAGAAAGAGAGTAAACTTCTTACCCTCAAAGTCTACCTAAATCTTGGCTATGCTCACCGTAAAGTTTATAAAGCCGCAAAGACAATCAACCGTAAATTCATTGTTGGTCTGTCGACCAATATTGCCCACAACTATGCTGGGGATAACGCGATCGTAAGTAAAATTACAGCCAGGCTTGTGAAGTGGAGCACGTCTCGTTTCTTTTTAAACCGAGTTCACCGCCACCTCGACTTTATCGGCCTCAACTACTACTTCTCAAACCGCTACTATGGATATCGTGTCCATAATCCAAACGAACGCATCAGTGACTTGGGCTGGGATATGCAGCCGCAAGATGTTGAGCATGTCCTTGTCGACCTCTGGTATCGCTACCGGAAGCCGATCATTATCACCGAGAGTGGAGTGGCAGATAGAAAAGACCAGTATCGTAAGTGGTGGATAGCCGAAACGGTTGGTGCTATGCATCGAGCTATGAAGCAGGGAGTTAACCTTGATGGTTATATCCACTGGAGCTTGCTTGATAACTTCGAATGGGCCTACGGCTTTTGGCCGCGGTTCGGATTAGTAGCCGTTGACTACAAGACTGGTGAGCGGACAGTACGACAGAGCGCCATTCTATACGGCAGGCTGATTAAGCGAGTGCGAAAGCTATAAGGAAATCAAATGTCGACAGTGGTTAAGGGGGTCAAAATAGTTGTTATTGGAGGAGGGACTGGCAGCTTTGTATTACTCGACTCTCTGAAGAACTACGTTCAAGACTTGGCCGCGCTCGTTAATATGGCCGATGATGGCGGCTCAACCGGCGTTTTGCGTGACGAACTGGGGGTTTTACCGCCGGGAGATGTTCGACAGTGCCTAGTGGCTCTCTCAAAGTCATCGTTAACAATGCGTAATCTCTTTAACTATCGCTTTCCGACGGGAAGTTTCGCGGAAGGACATTCATTTGGCAACCTGTTTTTGACAGCAGTGGAGAAGATGACTGACAACTTTGCTGAAGCAGTCGATCTTGCTAGCCAGGTCTTAAATATTACAGGTCAGGTTATTCCGATTACTAACGAAAAAGTAAAACTTGTCATGAAGTTAGGCGATGGGAGAGTGGTTAAAGGGCAATCCGCGGTTGATGAAACTGACTTTAAAGGAAGCGTTAAACCTAGCATGTCACTTGAACCACATGCCGAGATAAACCCGGCTGCCAGGAAAGCAATACTAGAGGCTGGGATGGTCGTCTTCGCTCCAGGTGACCTCTATGGTTCGCTCGCACCTGCACTTGTCGTCAAAGGCGTGGCCGAAGCAGTCAAAGAGTCTCGTGCCAAGAAAGTCTATGTTTCTAACCTCGTGACACAAGCTGGTCAGACCGACGGCTTTATGGTGCACGATTTTGCCGACGAGATTGAGCGCTTTCTCGGTGTCGGAGACGTCCTCGACTATGTCTTATATAACACCCAAAAGCCAAGTCCCGAACGGCTACATGCCTATCTAAGGGAAGGTGAGTCGGCAGTTGGATCGGACAAAGTAGCTTTCGGCGAGGCGCGCTATAAGCCGGTCGGGGCCAAACTGGTCTCGTCTGCCACACCACACCAGAACCCAAGTGATAAGCTGAGGCGTTCCTTTATCCGACACAACGGTGACAGAACAGCGCGGCAGCTTCTGAGGATTTACTTAAATGATGACTAGGCGCTCACAGATTAAACGTCTTTATCTCGATCTGGATCGGACCCTCTACATGACTGATAGAGCGCTCAAGCTAGTGGCAGAAGAGTGTGAGAAACTGTGGCGTGACAAGGGTATAACCGCGCAGCGCTTAATTCAGGAAGCCCCACGATATTACTCGAGTGAAGATCCAAATGCGCTGCGAACTCACGAATTCTTCCGACAGATGTTGGCATATGGAGTTGATCTGAGGACTGAAGGAGGTCGTCTCCGAGATTCACTAAGTAAATATGATCTGCTATTTCCCGACGCTCGTGATTTGCTCGACTATGTCGATACTCTAAATGATCTTGAAGTGAAGATCATCACCTTTGGAGAAGAAGATTTTCAAAAGTTTAAGTTATCACTTCTGCCAAGGCTTGCAAAATACCCGGTGATTATCACTATGGGTGAAAAGGCTACTTATATACGTCGCCACGAGAAGAAAACCCCATCTTTAATTGTTGATGATAAGACAAACCCATCACTACCAGCTTGGTGTGAAGGAGTGCTGCTCGACCGTACGGGCAATACCTCTAGTAAAGACTTAGATCAAGAGAGTGGAGAACTAGTTGTTAACGGGCTAGATGCTATCAAGTCTCTTATCACATCTACAAGAAGTGTTGATTTGATATAAAAGTATCACCCAGTCAATAGCAGTTAAGACTTACTGTATCTGTAAGTATATTGACTTATCATTATTTTTATGCTTAAATTTATTTCATAGTATATAACACCAAAATAGGCAAAAATGGACACCCTCAGACTACCCGTACAGCACGATGATGAGCGTCAACAAGAGCGACAGACGCCTGAGTGGTTGGCGACTTCGGAGTTTGATCTTGATCGTATGACACCCCCTGGAGTGCTTCATGTGAGTTTGAAGGGCGCAGAGCATCGTCGTCGAATCTGGGAGTCGGGAATAGGGCCAATCAATCGCCGGTTTAATTTGAGTCGGTGGGAAGACACTCCTCTTTTAACAGGGAGAGAGGCACGCCATAGACTTGGCTTCCCAATTGGAGCGTTGCTCGGTGTTATTGATCTACCAGAGACAGACCGGGATATACTTAGGACCCCACGCGAGAAAGCTACACTTGAAGAGCAGCTCAAGGTCTATCTTTTCGCTGGACCAGATAACCGAGTTCTCGTTATGGGTGGCCATGAGATCCGCAGATTGAGGGATTATCGACGAGCATTCAGGGGTCGGGAACACAAAGAAGGCCCACAGTTCGGCGATTCAATCGTTTCTCTCGGTGTTGGTGACAAGTTGGTTATAGGTCGTGACTGGTGGCTCCCTGGCATGGGCTATCAGACTAACATACTACAACTTGACGAAAATCTTGCTCGGACGTTTGGATCAGTGTCACGCGAGCACGCGACCGTTGAGATCAACGATAACGACGAGATAATCGTCAACAATGTTAGCGCGATGAACGACATAGAAGTAGAATTTGGCACTCCTGCCTCCGGAAGCCATGCAAGCGAAACGCCTCTTCCAGTGAGCGAGGTACTTCGTCGTACGGTTTTGCCACGAGGTGGGCGACATACTGCTGAATATGTTCGCAGGCATAGGTCTCCAAGTCCCCACCGATCACTCGACGAGACTATGTTATTTGGTCCCCAAGGCCTTACCGAACGTTTTGTTCACTTTTATCGGACTGCTACATTCGGTAAGCTAGGTGGCCAGCATCGATAACAGTAGACGTTATGGATAAGCAGATAAATACCGCTATTATCATGACTGCAGGATGGGGAACCCGCTGGCTCCCTCTAACCAAGGCAGTTGAAAAATACATGGTTCCTCTCGGTTCTCGCCCGGTTATCGACTGGAAGGTACAGGAATGTGTCGATGCAGGGATCACGCATATCATCTTTGTTGTTAACGAACAACATGCTCAGCTCAAACGATACTTCTCGCCACGCCCTGTTCTTGAGAACTATCTTGAACAGAAGGGCAAGAACAAATGGCTCGACGAAATACGCCAACCACAATATAAAGGCATTAAGTTTGACTATATTGTCCAACCATCAGTTGGAATTTACGGCACAGCCGTGCCCCTGAATATCGGATACGATCTCGTATCGGAAGGTGAGACTATAGCCGTATTTAACGCTGACGACACTACTTTCCGAACCGATGGCACCAATGAAGTTACCGACTTCTTCAAGTCGTGGCGGGAGAGCGAAGCATCAAATGCCATTATGGTTACCAAACTGGATATCGAAGATGCTCCCAAGTACGGTGTAGTTGCTCACACTGATGACGGAGACTTTATTGAGATCGTTGAGCAACCAACCGTTGAAGTTGCCAAGACCATTCAAAATCCGACCAAGAACATTAACGACTTCATCTTTGGACCTGAAGTTCGAAGGATCTGCAAAGAATATATCGAAACTAAGGAAGACGACGGTAAAGAGTACCGCATAACCGATGTTCTGACTCAGGTTGCTAAGGAAGGCCACGGCGTCCATGTCTACACCATGAAAGGGGAGTGGCTTGATTGTGGTAACCCAGGTGACTGGCTCCGCTCCAACCAAGTAGTCGTCGGTGCAAAAGAACGTTAAAGATATACACAGTCCTGGTAAGATCAGTGTCGTCTCTCTTATAGTTTGTCCACTAATCTGTGGATAACTCACTGCTTGAGTGGGTATAGGTGTGGGTAAAGTACTTGTCAGTGGGTAAACGTGGGTAGTAGACTAGATCCAGTGGGTAAACGTGGGTAGAACTAAACAGGCTACCTCCATAAAACAAAAACCACTGCACAATAACAAAACAAAATATACGTCATGACCACCGTGGACTACTTCGAAAGGAAACTCGACGACAAACGTCGGCTGACCATTCCAGCCGAACTCAGAGGAGAGTTTGCCAAAGGAGTGGTGATTACGCGTGGATTTCGAAACGACTCCATCCACATCTATTCAAAAGAGGTGTGGGAGGAGCAAGTCGAACCTCAACTGAAGGGATCTATCCTCGATGAGCGGGTTGCGGATTTGAATGTACAGTTTCGAATGGGCAAGAGTGAGTCATCACTCGACGTAAAACAGGGGCGCATCGTCATCGAGCAGCACCTCTTGGATTACGCAGGCATCACCGGTGACGTAGTAGCAGTGAGAGGCGGCTCGTTCTGGATCATCATGTCCAAAACGAAAAGCCAAACGTTTCGCCCAAAGCACATTAACAAATAGGGAATAATCGGCGACTCCGAGGTCAACTACCTGGCAGTCAGTGGACGGTCCGTGAACAGCCGTCAAAGTACGTGTTCAAGTACCTAAGATGTTTTTAAGAAAACACCTCCCAAAAAACTCCACCTCACACATAAGTCTCTCAAGTAATAACTTTTACAGTAATGGGTTATTAACAGAGAATCCGCAAGGATTCTCCTACCACAACAACTCCATTAGTATAGAGTTCCATTACAATACAAAAACAAAAACTATACACAAAAACAAAAAACACTGACGCCAGATAGGTGACCTCGAGTATGAAAAATAACACACCACAGCAACTCCATCAGCCGGTCCTACTTGAGCAGGTCATATCGCTTCTTGCCCCGAAGAAAGGTGAATCATACCTTGATTTGACGGCAGGTTACGGTGGGCATGCAGAGGCGGTCCTGGCCACTACTGGAGAGCCTAAAGAGATTGTTCTTGTCGATCGTGACAATGATGCTATTGCCTCATTGTCTTCGTTCGCAAAACGTGGAGCGACTGTTATGCACTGCGATTTTTTTAGTGCAGCTCAGAAACTCCATGAACAGGGTAGATCATTCGATATGATTCTCCTCGATCTCGGTGTGTCGTCACCACAGTTAGATAGAGCAGAGCGGGGCTTCAGCTTCAAGTATGCAGGTCCTCTGGATATGCGTATGGATGAGCGAGAGACCAAGACTGCTGCTGAACTGGTTAATCACGCCAGTGAAGCAGAGCTCGTGCAGATTCTCAGCCAGTTTGGTGAGGAACCAAGGGCACGAAGGGTCGTGAAAGCGATCATCGAAGCCAGGCCGATCCAAACGACAGATGAACTCGCCACAGTCATTGCTCAAACTATTCGTCGAGGGAAGAGTAAGATTCATCCAGCGACGCGCACCTTCCAAGCAATACGCATCGCCGTCAATCGAGAGCTCGAGCTACTTGAAGCGACACTCAAGCTGTTGCCAGAACTGCTGGCACCAGAGGGCAGAGTTGTTTTCATCAGCTTTCACAGCCTCGAAGATCGCTTAGTGAAACGGTTCCTACAAGATCATTCAGAGGGATACGAAGCCGACCTGAAGATCACGACCAAGAAACCGATTAGCGGTGCAACTGAAGACGTCCACAACCCGCGAGCCAGGAGTGCTAAACTCCGAGCCGCAGTGAAAATAAACATGAAAGGGGCACACATCTATGCGCATTAAAGTCGTAGATCGCTCCCCGGAAGTGACGCGAATCGTCGTTAAGAAACGCGACTAGCTGATCTTAAGGGTGGACAGCTCAACCACGGATGAGTCTGTCTACCCGAAAATAAAAACAAAAAGGTACTACATAACAAATGTCCTACGAAACAGCCGCAATCGAGTCACGTATGTGGCGACGCAACCAAAATACCGTTCGTCATCAGATCTCAGCAGCCTCTCTCGGGCCTGTTGCACAGATGGTGATCATCGCTATGCTTCTGGCCGTCCTTGGCATGATCTATCTCACTCAGATCACAAAGACGAGCACGTATGGCTATCAGTTACAGAGTCTTGAAACTCAAAAAAGCCAACTAACAGAGCAGAACCAGCTACTTCAAAGTGAAGCAGCACGTCTGCAATCGATGGGCCAAATCCAGAAGGGTAGCAGCAATCTGGTTACTCCAAACCAGGTAAGTTACGCTCAATGAAGCTCAGTTAGGCTTCGGGTGGTCTGAGTATGAAACCACAATCAGCCATCACAAATCGTATCAAAATTTTATTCATTCTGATGGCAGTTTTTGGTGTCATCTTCATCGTGCGCCTCTTCTATCTGCAGGTGTTCGAGTATAACTACTATCAGAATCAAGCTGCTGCTCAGCAGCTTAAAGAACTGACTATCCCCGCGACGCGCGGGCTTATTTATGCCGAAAACGGGGCAAACAGCATCACGCCCATGGTCCTGAATCAACCGGTCTACACTCTCTATGCAGACCCTAAGTTCGTCCAGAATCCTCCACAGACGGCCGCCGCCATCAACAAAGTTATCGGTGGTGATACAAGCACATACGCGAAGCTACTATCAGATACAAAGCTTGGCTATGTAGTCCTGGCTACCAAGCTTAATGTTGGCCAGTACAACGCCATCAACAAACTCCAGCTCTATGGGGTAGGTCTGCAGCAAGTTTCTGAACGAGTCTACCCGAATGGGGGTCTCGGCTCTCAGCTTCTAGGTTTTGTTGATGCCGATGGAAATGGTCAATACGGAGTAGAAGGCTATCTCAACAGTATGCTGGCAGGTACAAACGGTCTCTTCAAGGCGGTAACTGATGTACGAGGTATTCCGCTGACAACAAGTAAGGAAGACGTTCTAAAGCCCGCTAAGGATGGCTCTAACATCCTGCTTACCATTGACCGTAATATTCAGTGGGAGGCCGAACAGGCGCTTGCACAGGGCCTCAAAAACGCCAAAGCCACGTCAGGAGGACTCGTCGTTATGGACCCATCGACAGGACGTGTTCTCGCGATGGCAAACGTGCCGACCTATAATGTGGCAAACTATCAGAATGTCAGCAACTACTCGGTCTTCCAGAATGGGGTAGTCTCACATCTTTACGAGCCGGGTTCAGACGTCAAACTCTTGACCATGACTGCAGGTATCAACCAGGGGGTTGTTACCCCTGACACGACGTTCAATAATACGGGTTCGGTGTCGGTTGATGGCTATACAATTAGTAACGTCGAGACACATAACGGACCAACAACCATGCAGGTCGTCTTGAACCTGTCGCTGAATACGGGAGCCGTCTATGTTCTACAGCAGCTTGGCGGGGGTAATCTTGACCTGCAGGGTCGCAATACGCTCTACCAGTACTTCACGCAGCGCTATGGCTTTGGGCAGAAGACCGGGATTGAACAGAGTGGGGAAGAGCAAGGCATCATCTTCTCACCGACTAACGTCCAGGGAAATGACATCCGTTACGCTAACATGAGCTTTGGCCAGGGTATGGAGGCAACCATGCTTCAGGTCGCCTCTGCAGAGTCGGCTATCGTGAATGGTGGTACATACTACCAACCTCAATTGCTCGCAGGAACGGTTAATAACGCGGGCCAAGTTGTAACGGCGACCAAACCGAAGGCATTACGAACAAATATCATCAGTAGCACAACAGCTTCAACGATGCGCCAGATGGCTTACACCGCGCTTCACTCAACGACGAACTTTACGTCTAACAACACTGCCGGTTTCTACACCGGTGGCAAGACGGGTACCTCGCAAACAATCGATCCGCACACAGGTCAGTACACCAACAATAATCCAATCGGAAGCTATCTTGGTTTCAGTGGTGGTAACGGTAGTAATGGGACCCCTAAGTATGTGATAATGGTACGTGTTGATGACAACAAACTTCCAGGTTACGCAGGCAGCGTAGCCGCCGAACCAATCTTTGCCACTATGTCGAACTGGTTACTTAACTACTACGGGCTGGCACCATCTAACTAGGGGGCGCAGGAAGGAACTATGGGCGCACTACTCACCACACAGCAGTTCAGCGGAGACGTTACTTCGGGCTTAGCACTGGCGTTTCTCGGGTTCGCATTTGCCATGCTCCTAACGCCTATCTATACGCACATTGCCTATAACTGGAGGCTTTGGAAGAAGCAACGTGAGTCAGCAACTACCGGTGAAAAAGCGAAGGTCTTCCAGAAACTCCACGGCGAGAAGCATATTCCGACCATGGCCGGAATTGTCACAATCATTGCCGTTGCAGCTGCTACCTTCCTGTTCAACTTGAGCAGAAGCCAGACATGGTTACCACTTGCGGCTATGTTCGGGGCGGGTATGGTCGGTTTTGTCGACGACATCATCAACCTAAGAGGAGTTGGTCAGGGTATTGCGGGCTTAAATGCCAAACTGAAGCTGCTTCTCATCACTCTGGTGGCGGCTGCTGGTGGCTGGTACTTCTACTTCAAGCTGGGCTATAACATGATCTACCTGCCGTTCTTTGGAGAATGGCACCTTGGCGTATGGCTCATACCGCTCTTTATCATCGTCATTATCTCGACATCTAACGCAGTTAACATCAGTGACGGGCTTGATGGGCTGGCTGGTGGTCTGTTGACGATTGCCTTCGGCGTTTACGCCGTTATCGCGTTTATGCAACACAATCTTGGTATTGCAGGCTTCTGTGCTACGCTCGTCGGGGCATTACTGGCGTATCTCTGGTTCAATATCTACCCAGCTCGCTTCATGATGGGCGATGTAGGCTCGTTTGCTCTCGGTACGGCGCTTGGAGTGGTGGCTATGCTTACCAATACTGTAGCCTTGTTGCCGATCATAGGTATAATCTTCGTGGCTGAAGCCGGATCGAGCCTTATCCAGATTGTTTCTAAGAAGGCCTTTCATCGAAAAGTCTTTATCTCTGCACCAGTTCATCATCATCTTGAAGCTATGGGCTGGCCCGAGACCAAGGTAACAATGCGTTTCTGGGTTCTTGGTCAGGTTGCCGCTGTCGTCGGCCTCATAATCGCTCTCACGGGAGGTTACGTTAAGTAATGGCTTTTCGGTCCAAAAAGCGTACGCCGACCCCGAATCTTCAGTTCACCAGTACACGCAAATCACAGAGAACTCCTCAATCGGTAGGGGAGGGGACAGTGTATCTGCGTCGACATAGGCCAGATTACATTATTACGTTGCTGATGATTGTTCTCGTGCTTCTGGGTATTGTAGTTATTTATTCGGTGAGCCCGGCCTTGGCCGAGGGTCTTAGCAGTATTGCCGGAGGGAAGTCAACCGGCATTAATATTAACCAAGTCGTCTATCGCCAGTTCGGTTATGTCGGCTTGGGTATTGTTGCATTCTTGATTACGGCATTCATTCCCCTGGAGTTCTGGAGCAGGATTAAGAACTGGCTTATCGGCGGTTCTCTTATAGCTTGTCTGCTCCTTGAGGTTCTACCAAAGGGTCTGACTCTGAGTGTCAACGGAGCAACGAGATGGCTAAACCTAGGGTTTGTCTCGTTCCAGCCCTCTGAACTACTCAAGTTCTCTCTGGTCATCTTCCTGGCAAGTTTTCTGGCATCACGTATTAAAACCAACAAGGTTAACGATAGTCGTGATACATTTTGGCCGCTAGTGCTGCTATTTGGCGTTGTAGCACTTATCGTTGCTATCTTCCAGGATGATCTCGGGACGATGTTCCCGATCATGGCTATCTTCCTCCTGATGTATTTCATAGCAGGCGTGAATCGAGCCAATTTGATCAAAATCTTTGTCGGGCTAGGCATAAGTAGTGTTGCCCTGATTGCTCTCTTTCCCCATCGAGTTGCTCGCATTCTTACCTTTCTGCACTCAAACACTAATGTCGCCGGGAGCGGATATCAGATTCATCAGGCACTCATTGCTGTCGGGAGTGGGGGATTGACGGGCACTGGTTTAGGGCAAGGTGTGCAGGCATTCGGCTATCTGCCAGAGGCATCAAACGACTCGATTTTTGCCATAGTCGCTGAGAAATTCGGTTTCATCGGCACGGTTATCGTGTTAATCCTGTTCGCTATCCTGTTTGTACGCATCATTCAAGTTATGGAGCGAAGCTCCAATGAGTACATGAAGCTTGTTGTGGCCGGTGTCTTCGCGTGGGTCTTTACTCACACAGTCGTAAATATAGGTGCTATGTTGAGCGTTCTACCACTTACAGGGGTAACATTGCCATTTATTAGCTATGGTGGCACAAGCCTGCTCTTTATCATGGCAGCAGTCGGACTCGTTATTAACGCATCGCGCTATACTGATCATCAAGCAGCTGTAACAAAAGAGGAGACGGGCAGTGAAGATTCTGGTCTGCGGCGGAGGTTCAGGGGGGCACATAACCCCAGTCCTAGCGGTTCTTGAGGAGCTCTATAAGAAAGATCCACGGCTTGAGGTCTGTTTTGTATGCGACAAGAAATTTGCCCCTCAAGCTAAGACGATTCTTGAGCAGAGTAAGGTCCCGATTACTTTCAAGACCATAAATGCCGGTAAGCTGCGTCGCTATCACGGTGTATCTTTCGCTAAACAGATTGTAGATGTTCCGACAGTTGCCAAAAATGTCAGAGATGTTTTCTTGGTTGGTGCCGGCTATACACAGAGCTTAGCTCTTCTTAGGAAGTTCCGTCCCGACGTCGTCTTTACAAAGGGCGGGTTCGTCTGTCTGCCCATGGGCCTAGCCGCCTCACAGCTGCGGATACCCTTGGTTATCCATGATTCCGACACCTTACCTGGTTTGACGAACCGGATTCTAGCTCCACGCGCTAAGTACATTGCAACGGGTGCACCACTCGAGAACTACAACTATGACAAAACCAAAACAAGCTATGTAGGAATCCCTATAAGCTCGCTTTTTTATACCAACACGGCGAATCAACGTGCAGAGCTTAAAAAAGAAGTCACGGTCGATCCGACGCGCACTCTCATCTTCGTAACGGGTGGTGGGCTTGGTGCTCAACGGATAAACGATGCGGTAGTCAAATCAGCTAAAAAACTTATTAAAGAGCACTGCGAGATTATCCATATCTCCGGAGTAGTAAACGAGAAGGACGTTAGAAAGAAGCTCGAGTCTACCTTGAGCGTAGATGATCTGAGATACTACCATCTGGAACCGTTTGCCAGTAATACCGATATGGCAAGGTACCTAAAAGCAGCGGATCTGGTCGTTAGTCGTAGTGGAGCAACCGCACTTACAGAGATCGCTGCACTTGGTAAACCTACCATACTCATTCCCAATCCACAGCTTGCAGGGGGCCACCAGCTTAAGAATACGCAGATTTACAGTGACGCAGGTGCGGCGGTAGTGGTGGATGAGACAGAATTAGAACATAGACCCGACATACTCACATCCGAACTGCTTAAACTTGCGCGCAACTCACAAGCACGACGTAAATTAGGTGACACGATGCACAAATTTGCCATGCCGGATGCAGCTGCGGATGTAGCGGCATTGCTTGTAAAAGCTGCCGGGTAGAAGCTACTATTAGTACAGAGTAAATGTGGTTATGCCAAAACTAAAAGTTCCATTCTTAAAACCGAAAAATCCCGAGATTCGTCCTCGACGCACAAGTCAAGGTGGTGTAGATAGTGGGGGAGAGGTCTTTCGTCGAAGCAGTACTCTAACGGGTACTGTCTCAGAAAATATACCTGCGGGCGCGCATGATCGTGCCCAGTTGCAGACACCCCGGATCGAAGCGCAGCAGAAGAGTCGAAAGCGCCGTAAGACGGCTAAGAGCGCCTTTTGGATTATCGTTCTGATCGTAGCTGCAATCGCAGTCTTTCTCGATAGAGTTACAGGGTACCAGGTTGTCATTCAGAATGCTTCACAGCTAAAGACAATTCCAAACATTGCGACTTATGAACAGAGTGCAGCGAGTGCGAATAATCTTGATCTTGCTGAGCATTTCAGCGCCACCCTAAATCCTTCGCTAATAGCCAGTACTCTTGAGTCGCAGCACCATGAGATAGCGAATGTTGTCGTCAAGAAGAGTCTCTTTGACCCGCATCCACAGGTTTTCGTTACTCTTCGCCAACCAGTCCTGATTTGGAAGACGAGTCATGACCCACAAGCTTACTATGTCGACTCCTCCGGTGTTACGTTCACATATAACGCCTATGGGAACGATAGTAAGCTTGTACAAGTCAATGATGAGAGCAATGTCCCAACGACGGTTGGATCGACTGTCACATCGAGCCAGCAGATTGCTTTTCTCGGTGAGCTAGTGGGAAGTCTCCAGTCGCTATCAAGTGGCTCTGTCCAGCTAAGTAGGGTAGTCTTCCCGCAGACCTCAACCAGAGAGATAGATGTCTATCTCGTGGGGCGCAGCTTCTACGCTAAGGTTGATCTGGATAGTTCGCCCGTCCAACAAGCGGGGGAGATAGTCCAGGCAGTCGACTACCTGCAGACCCACAACTCCCTGCCCTCGCAGTACATCGATGTCCGAGTCGATGGACGGGTTTTCTATCAGTAGATCCCGAATTAAGCTGCTTTTCTCGTGTGCGGGAACTGAGCTGCAGCCCGGGCTTCTACCTGGGGCAAGCTGCCTTGGAAGCCGACTCTACCGACTACCATTGGAGCGTCCCACTGTGTCGGGCCGGTCTTATAGCGGCTTGCTCTGACCTGAAATGCTTTCAGCTCACCGCTGTAGCGCGTATCGATACGCGCTACCTGGCTGGCTGCAACTGTTGCGAGATAGCCGCCGGCGAAGAAGCCGTATCGCTCGTTTTTACCTGAACCAATAATCAGTGGATCCTGTACTTCTGCTGAGGCGGTTAGTTTGCCATCCGGGTTTTCGCCAGGTGTCTGGCTTGGCGTGAGTGGTGAGTACGGGTGAGTAGCGAACGGTGAGTCAACTAGTTGATATCTGGTGCCTCGAGCAAGCACAATCACCCCGTCTAGCGCAGCTTGAGTCGTAACATCTAGCGGAGCTTCGCCGCTAGCCTGTTCCATCTTATGAGCCTGAGCTCCTGCCTGTTTAAAGACTTGTGTGTCGCCGATCGCTTTAACAACTGAGGGACCTACGCCAATTAGAACTGCAATGGCAAAGAGCCCAAGTCCACCAACACGTCTCCGACGGCGACGTACCTCTGGACTTGGTCCAGTGACAGGAGGAAGAGAGGTGGTACGGAGCCCTCTGGCTCTTTGTTTTCGCTGAGGTTCGCTTTCAGACATATTATGCCTATATTAACATAAAACGATCTGTAATTCAAGATCCTACCCCTGTTGGAAGTGCTTTAAATCGATGGTCTCGTATCTTAGAACAGGGGATGCCACAGAGGGTAGAGCAATGCAATGCCCTATAACCGTGGGCAGGCTGCCAGCGTTGAGTTAACGTCTAGTTGCCATCTGTCCACAGGAGGAGGCTACCCTCACCTACAGTTCTAAATATGTTCTTTAAAACTAGCACAAACTATTTCGAGTAAAAAAATATATGAAAATAGGAAAGTCGTGAAAAGTCAAATATACATATTGCGCAAGGGTAGGGGGGAGAAGTCAAATTACCATAATCATACTGTGGAAAAGTCAAATGGATAGTCCTGAAATACAACGGTGCATATATAGTAAGTAAAGATATAGAAGCCCTCGGTACAGCAGAATGATATAAGTACTGTGTAAGGTAGCGTATTAGATGAGTACTGGCTAATTTGGCAGTAGTTTCCCCCTACTCCGGGTGAGTAGGACGATATATCAACCATCTGCCGTGGATATCATTAGCGTCGTAAAAGATATATTGTACGACCTAAGATCACACCCCCACATCCCGACTTGATATCCACGTCCAGCCGGTCTTTTTGTTATCATTGTCTTTTATTTTTTGTATGACCCTTCCCTCCCGCTGCCATTACTTCGCTTCTACTTGGCTCACTGTCACTTTTGCGCTACGAACACACGAAATTACTAGTGTTCTAATTCCGTATTATTTTTGGTAGAACAGAAACTCTCGATTCCTAGAGTTCTATATATGTTCTTTCTACTTCACGTACGGAACGTGACTAATTGGAGATTGGTTCTGACGAAGGTGCTTAGGTTGCGGAGGGCGTTCAAAGAGCTGTTGCCACTCTGTTGGCACTCTATAGACTGGCCCGAGGTTTAGTGGGGGCTTCTTGTGCTTCGGCGGGCCCATAACATACTCTGCAAAACGATCTGAAATGTACTTACCGAACTGGTTGCCCTCATAGATGAGCAGTGCTGATAACGGCAACGTAAACGCCAGCGCAACGCTAGCTAATCTGACGGCTGCCTTAACGGGGTCTCGACGTTCAAGCTGGTCAAACGCTTTCTCGCCGCGTTGAAGCTGTCGGCCGATGGGTCCACGCGCAATGAGCGGTGGTTTTCTTTGTCCAACACGGGCCAATACTTTTGCGCGATGTCGTTGCACGAGGCTCATGGCCCCCCACTCTGCCCTCGTGTAGCCCGCTCTAAGTCCGTCTAACTCGATGCGAGGAGACCCACCATCGAGCAGCCTTAGTTGTTCTCGTAGCTCAGCTTGTTCGGCAAAATATGCTGCATCATCCACCTCCATGGCATCGTATTGCGCATTGACCTCTGCTGCTCCTTCGATACCTTCATCCTCGCTATAGCGCCACCTAAATCCAAATGGGTTAAGTGTTCGACTCATATTGTGTATAAACGCGTTATTACTAGCCACCGTTTGGGCAATGCGTTCGCTCTGACGTGCTTCGTGTAAGCGCCTGATGCTATGCTCAGCGAGGAGCAGTTCGGCATCCATGCTTTCTTCTGCAGATTCGGCCAATTCACCCAATCTCGCGGCTCTATCAAGAGTATGTGCGGCCTCCTGTCGGGCCTCTACGGCTGCCTCAAGAACTGAGTCGGCTTCAGCAAACGCCTGTGGAGCGTTCCTTTCTACAAACGGTATAAGAGGTATTCGCTCTCCTCGGCGTTCGATTTCATCTAGCCGGGCTTTTTCTGCGATCTCTTTACCGACGATATAGTCCCATTCCTGCTCGGGGTTTTGTTGATCGATCATCTGGTACCTAAGGAGGACTCGCTGTAGGTGCATGGGTATCTGGAGATAGAGACGGAAGTTCATCTTGCCGATTAGCCGATCTTCGATCCAGTGAGCTCTATCCCTCTTCCCCAAGAGATAATCACTCCTGCCAATGACCTGTCTACCATCGGGTTCAAGGAATGTTGGGAATAAAAGATTCTCTATTGCGGCTTCGACTCGAGCAAGTCTATATGGACCATCCTCCAGATCGATCACCCGTGTTTCGTTAAGGTCATCTGGGTGGTTCGTCGACCTCTCGGAGAGCATCTCGACTGTGACTGGGGGCACCTCCTCCATAAGAAGGGTCATCTTCGGATCTCCGTTGAACCGTGTGTCCTTGCGTGGTGGTGGGGGTGTACTTGACCGCTGACGGCAGGCTGCGGGTTGCCCTCTCTCCCCTGGACATAGAAACCAAGAGCCTCGACGCCTATAACGGACAGGGCTACTGTCGCGATCGTCACTCCAACCCACAGTCTTGATCTGTTTTCAAAGTCAAACGTGTAGTCGGACCACTCCCCTATCTTGTCGTATAGGCGATGTGCCCATTTCCCGATCCGTCCAAAACGTACTTTAGCTTCAGATGCCTTCTCTGCTGCGACTATAAGATCTCCCCTGTTTATCCGCAGAGCGGGTTCTTCTAGGGGGATCTCAGAGGCCAGTAAGTCTAAATCGTATACATCTAATCGGTCTCCTATCATACCGTACCGTCGAAGCGACCTCTGTTGGTCATCTGTTAATCTGGCAAGCAGATGCCCGGGGGTGTTGCTCTGTATACTAAGCGCGAATGCTCTCTTGCTATGTGCATAATCTAGCTGACTACGTTGTCCCGGGAGGGTCGGCATACCTGAAAGTATTCCAGGAATGTCGAACAGGGCGCGTGTAAGTGTGCGCAATTTCAATTGGAGATCATCCCATGCATGTATTTCCGAAGAAGCCTGTCCTACCTCGCACGAGGGTGCATACGTGTCCATATGTCAACTACATTTTCATAATGTGGTTGTGCTGTCAATGTTACAAAAACAGAACCCCTAGGCTTCGAGGGTTCTGTTTCAGTCTTTTGGCTTGTATTTTACCTTACAGCAGCACCGCGCTTTGGCAAACCTGCAGATGTTAACCCGCTGACACGGGCAAGTTCACTGGCGTCCTGCATGTGCGCACCATGGCGACGCCTCACCTGCTCACTTAGAGGGACCTCAGCGTCAGGATCTGGGGCATTAGGGTCCTTCTCTCCTACCTCGAACCAGTCACGGAGTGGTGCGCCATCAGCAGCGCGTACTCGTTCGCGAGCGACGAGCACTGCAGCTTCCTGTTGGGTGCGGATTTTGGGACGAAGAGCGTGCTCTATAATTCTCCTAAGAGCAACCGAGCGCGTGAATAGATGTTCTGCGGGAATAGTCAGGAGAGCCCTTACGCCAATCTCGCGCTGTACCGCAAGGTCACCCGAGCTATGCGCCAAAGCATAGAATTCAGCCTCCGTCATCGCAGGCGGAAGGTCAGTTGCCATGCCATGCCATGCAGCTACGTTAAACGGTGATGGCTCGCAATATGCAGCTCGCAGTGTCGGAGATTCAGCTGCTAGCAGCTCTGGTAAGCCTTCGACTCTCTGATAATCTTGGCTATCTAATTTCGCGTGTCTCATAAACGATACAATATTCTACTTATAATGTATATATTAGCATATTAGTTAATCAGTGTCAATACAATGGCAGGTTACACCGCTGACGCGTTTCTCAATTGGCTCACGCAATCTCGACAAAATCCTGCATTTGGTCTCCCGCCTAGTGCTTTCGCTACCGCAATTGCTCCACCTACCGTATATATCTGCCCCATAACGCAGTCGTTGAGGCAGTGATGTACGTCGTGGCCTTCTCGTGTATCTTCGTTAGGGGCCCCTTCGTCAACCTCCTGAGGAAAGCGACTTCCCCTTCAAGACGCGCGAACAGGCGTTTCTGAACTAATCAGCACCTCAACTTTATGTCGGATAATATCTCGTGCTTTTGCTGTAAGCTCATAGCTAATACCCTTGGGGTCATCGACGTCCCAGTAGAGATAGTTGGGGGCGTGTATAAGCCAGTCTGGGGCGTACTGCTCGGTAACCATGCTGACTACGAGGTCGTATTTATCTAACATCTCTTGGGTTAACTGTGTGCTCTTATTGTTTCGTACGTCTATTCCAATTTCATCCATCACGTCGATAGTGAATGCTCGGTCTGGCAGCTCTCTCTTCCGCTCTAGCAGTGTCTGGCCAGGTTTCTGAACTGCGGTACCGGCAGAGTCGGCATCATGAGTGTGGGCCAACTTGTTGTAGAGAGCGGCAGCCATCTGGCTACGGGCAGTATTGCCAAGGCAGACGAATAAGACTCTCATCCTTGACAGTATACTCCCCCAATGAGTGAAAGCTCATTCGTATTAACAGAGTAGAGCGTTATATACACACATAATGTATATATTGACATAAGAATAATAAAGTTATAGAATATATAAACCATGTGTGCGGCAGGTAGAAATCGTAACCATGTTGTTATGGCTGGCGCCCCGTTCACCAAAGATATTCTTCACGATGAAGTTGGTAACGGTGGCGAGAGCTTCGCGCGCCTCAGATTAGTCGTGGGGACTATTGGTGCTGGCGCAGTTGCCGTAGCGCTAGATGGCATGACCGAAGAAGGACAGGCCGATCGCCGTGAGCTCTTATATGGCCCAGACCCCAATCTTTATGCCAACTGGGCTATTAGGGCGGCTTCCGCCGCCCCTGATATCCGTCTGGCACAGGCCACCTCTGAGGGTGAGTTGTCTTTCGACTTACACGAGGTCCGCTACAGGCTTGGTAGGAATTCACTTCTAGCTGCTATAAGCCTGGAGCGTGACCTCTTACTTGAGAGAGCAACTCGTGAACTTGATCCTGAAACCCGTGGCACGATGGGGCCGATCGAGAACTGGTTAACCGGTACGACCATCTTTGATAGGGCTGAGGATGGTAGGATCGGTAACCTACCTGACGATCTAGCCGCTGGTCTGCCAGTGGAATTTAAGGGTCTACGTCGAAGCCAACTTGCGTGGCAGCTGCTCCAGGCCCGCTCGCACCAGCGGGTGCAGACCGCAAACGGAGACTTCATCGGATGCCAGACTTCACGGCCAGATGGTCTCCGCTTGGTCACTCAAGAGGGAGATCTAGAGGCGGGTTACGTCGCGGCTGCATTCCACGATCTTCTTAAGATGGGTATCGGCTTCGATCCCGATCGCCTTGCGTCGGAGTATATCCCCATCCTACGACCCGAAAACCCCAAGGAGCCCATGGGCCTTATACTCGCCGAGAGCAAGACTGCTCTCGAGGTCGCCATACAGGCTGCAGGCTTTATCCTAGACGGCAGAATTGCTCCTCAGTTAGACGAGTTAAAGATGTGGACCGGTCTTGGGAGGAAAGCTGAGGGTTTGCGCAGGCTGATCCGAAAACACGATAACAATTTAACCGACATGTTCGATAAGGCTCAGAATGGCGAAGTGGCCTATAAACCGGCCAATGATTACATCGATAAGCGTGTCAACGACCTTGCTGCAACTGCCTGGTCGCAAGCAGCTTGGTGGGACCTTGTCATACGCGAGCACCGCCGGCTCTACGGCCGAATGGCCGAGAACGCCTTCAGACCGAGCGATATTATTGAAAAGATGGGCTTCTCGCTTATCGTGGCCAAATTCGATGTCAGTCATCATGGGGATGGAGTCAGGTTGAGCGACGAGGAGATGCAACTGCCGCTCGGTCACGACTATGAAACCGATCCTCCTCTCGAATTTGTAAGGGTACCAACGCACGTTCCAATCACCGTTCGCAGCATACATCCGAAGACGTTGACAGACAGGTGGGCTACTTGGGAGGCGACTGCCGATCAGAAGCTCAGGGAGAAAGAGGCGGCCATGGCAAAAGCTGCCAGGTTCGTCGTTAGGTTACGGACTGCGAAAGCGTCGTAAGTTGCTATCTATCTAGGGCTTCTCTATAATTCAAATCACAAGCACTTAAAACAGATAGCAACCGTGGTCTCCAAGAAGAGAAACTCCTCCCGAAACAGTATCAAGACCCTCAAGACTTATCTGTTATCTCATACAGTACTGCTCCCCGTTGTCTTTCTAGTCATGTTTGGGCTAACGGTAGCCTATATTTTAACGCTCGACAACACACCAACGGCTGCTGACTGTGTTGCTCATCAATATAACGACTCATCATACCAGCAGACCCACTACTCTGTATGCGTGAAAGATGTCCAGGGGATCCTCGACGGCGTTACAAGTGACCTGAAGAACAGTTACGGTGGCAATAGATATAGCGGCACGCAGATTCCGGCAAACGGATACTTCAACGCAAAAACGGCGACTGAGATCGAATACTTCCAAAGCAGTCCACTCTTCGCCAAATATGCTGGTGCCGCCAATGGTGCGGTCGGGCCCCAGACATGGGGTGCGCTCTGCTTTGCTGCCTATAACTACATTGCCGTTGGCAATTTCGGTTCAAACGATTTCTATTCCTTGGTGAGCTGCCATAACCATAGCGGTTCACCTGAGCACTGAGATCTAGCGTCTGATCTGGAAGACCATCTCTTGGTCGTCGCCATCTCCCACCCTGTGCTGTGGCATCTGACGGTGTTGCCAGGAAGCCTCGACGGTACGAGTCTTCTTCTGAGCTGGGCGTTGTCGAGTGGTTGACTGGGCCGCTTGTGAGACCCGTCTGCCGACTGATATCTCTCTCGAGTGTAACTGGGGTCGTTTCGTATAGTCCTCTGTCAGCCGCCTCTGGGTGCTCGCTTCAACCTCTTTACGGGACCTACCATAGGCAACGCGGGCCCGTTCCATGATATGGGCTAGATAGTCCTGGTGAATGGGTGGCAGCGTTAACACCCGTCCTGAAAATGCACTTGCCCGCTGACCATCAATAAACATCGAGACGACGAAGTGACGTTCCGGCAGTTCGGTTAACTCGCTTTCGTCGAAGTTCAGACTAAAATACTGCTTCAGCAAGCTACTGTCGTTACCGAAGAGTTTGAAGGCAATGACGGTGTTAAAGTTACCGAAAACGGCTTCGCGAAAGACGGGCGCGACCTGCGATGGACGTGGGTTGCTGATCGTCATGTATGTACCATGAACCGCTCCTTCGGCCAGGATCTCAGCGAACGAGTCGGTGATGAAATATTGAAAGTCGTCGATGTAAACGTAGAATGGTCTCGGCATAATGCCATGGCTGTTTGCGAACCTCGACATACTGGCGATATGCATATGAGCGATTAGGAGAGCTCCAAGAGTTGAAGCGTTCTCCTCGCCGAGCCAGTTGACGGCAAGATTGGCAGCGAAGATCTGCCCACCGTCCATGATCCGTCTGAAGTTGAAGGAGGTTTTCTCCTGGCTGACGATATTGCGGATCATCGGGTTGGAGGTAAATGCCCCCATCCTACTGATGATCGGACCGATAGCGTCGCTTCTAAACTGGCTATCCCACGTAACAAAGTCTGTCTTCCAGAAGTTGACGACAATAGGATCGGTGACGTACTCGAGAACGTGAACCCGGAACTTCTCGTCGAATAGCATGCGACTGACGTCCAGCAGAGTGCCTCTGGGGTACTCGAGAAGTGCCAGAATCGTACAGCGAAGTATGTACTCGAGCTGTGGCTGCCAGTGGTCTTTAAGGAGCGTCTTCTTAAAGACGGCGATCAGCTCGGTTGCCATCTGGCTTTTCAGGGCCGGTTCGGTGAGATCGAAGGGGTTGAAGGCTATCGGGAATTCACTGTCTGCCACATTAAAGTAGACGACCTCGTTGATTCTTGAAGATGGGACATACCGCAGACTACTATCGACCATTCCCCCATTGGGGTCGAAGATGGCAAAGCCTTGGTTGTGGTAGAGATCTGAGAGCGCCAGAAGTTCGAGAAGCTTGGTCTTCCCCCCGCCTTTCAGGCCGGTCACGTAGATATGGTGCATTCGGTCGGATCTGTTGACGCCAAACTGAATGTCGTGCGTCTGCGAGCGTGTGATGCCGAAGAGACTGACGTGACCACCAGATGCCTCCTCATCGTTCACTTGGGGCACTGAAGACGGCAGCTTGACTGCTTTCATATCCGCCCAGCTGATATTGGCACTGTCGACCTCTGAATATGGCAGATGGAAGAGAGTGGCCAGCTCCTCGCTATTAAGTAAGAAGCCTCTATCTAGAAAGAAACGCGCCCGATAGGCCGCTAGCGCCTCTATATCGCCTGTAAGCGCCTTCTGACTGAAACCGTTACCATCGAGACGGTTGAACTGTTTGAACGCACCTATGACGTCCTGGAGGCGCTGTCTGGCCATATGATGATGGCGTCCAACGTAGAGTATCCGTATCTTGACCTGAAAAGCAGGTTTGGAGCTCTTCTGCTCTGCTTCAGCGATTCGGGTCTTGTCTTTCTCGGATGGCTCAGACGGTCCCTTGTGCTGGGGTGGCTCCCAGAGCGTTTTGAGCATACTCATCAGGAAGTTCATCACCTCCTCCCCACCAACGTGGGTCTCAGAGCGCAGATGATGGATGTACTTGGCGCTTCTGCGTTCCAGGGTGTCCCCGACCGGTTTAACGAGGGTCTGTATCCAAACCTCCTCATCCTTGTCGATCTTGGATAGCGCGTTATGGAGGGCATTTAAAGGATCCTCCTCAAAACTACCGTAAGTCTTGATCGGCAGAGCGTCGTTGTGTATAAGGTTGAGTTCTGCAACTCGTACGGTCTGACCGTTCGTGCTCCTGCTGGCGTAGTCCTCATCCTGGAGGCGTAATGTTGCCTCTGGATATGCAGCTCCGATCTGGCTTTCGACGAAGCTCTGCAGATGGGCTGGGGTCCAGATCAGATAGCGAAGTTGGTCACCAACAGAGACAATTTCGAAGCTGAGGTGGTCCTGAGTACCTCCGTCGGCAACCAGCTCACGAGTGGTTCGGAGCATGTTATGGAGGTTGGCGAAGAGCTCTTCGGCAGCTGGTCCTTCTCGCCCGTGACTTTTAGGTACCTCGAGAGCCAGCAGAACATGTTCAGTATTACTGGCGTGTTTGATTCGTCGATGGTTCTGTAGGGTCAAAAAGAGCAGGACAACAACAACTGGTAGCCAGACCCACCAGGTGCTAAGAACGCGCAGTAGCCAGTCCAGAACTTCATGTATCATGCCCTGGATCTCTCCAACTCAAACAAAGCAGCAGGTTCGGTGACGTGCCTACTTGGCGAGTGTGTAAGTTGCTTTGGCGACACGCTTGAACTGCGGCTTGCCCTGGAGGTTCAGAAGGATGGTAGTCTCTTTTACTTGGCGGTGCTTAAGCACGCGACGTACGATCTCATCTCGGTGCAGGGGTTCGCCTGCCTCTTTAAGTACATCTGCAATGATATCAGCAACGGTTCCCTTTTTGTAACCCCACTCCTTGAGAGCGTAGATACCACGGCCAATCAGGACGAAACGACCATCTTTGATCAGTTCGTTGTGAATAGCCTGAACGGTAACGTCTTTGCGCTTGAAGTCTGAGGAACGGATAGCCTTGGCGATCTCCTCGAAGTGCATCGGCTTACCAGCTTCATCCAAGATGACGTAGATCTTGTCTCGGATGTTCTTGGGATTGACGCGTGGCCAGCGGACGAGACCCCAATGGTCCTTCAGATTAGCCAGCTGCTTGCTGATACTTGCGAGGGCCCGGACGTGATCCGGGTGCTCGTGATTGAGCTTCTCGTGGAGCTGTTCGACGGTAACCGGCTGACCGTACTCTTTGATGGTTTCGACGATCTCGTCGACATACTGCTTGATCTTCTTCTCGTCGTGATGCTCAGCGATACCGACGGCATAGTAGTAGTCATCGTTCTCTTCGACGACAACCAGGTTAGGAGCCAGTGTTGCCAGGAAAGCAACATGTGCCTTGTGCCGCTCGGTTGGGTTCTCGATGATTCGAGCGGTTAGATCGCTCATGCGGGCTACTCGGCCCATCTCGTGTAGCTGTCGGATCAGGTACTTTTCGATCTGGGCGGTGTGAGGAAGGTCGCTTGCAGCAGCTATTCGGAGGCGGATCATAACTGCCTTCTCAAGCTGCCGGACACGCTCACGGGTGATACCGAGCATCTCCCCTATCTGTTCGAGGGTCTCTTTGCGGTCGTAGAGGCCAAAGCGTCGGGCAACGATCTCTCGCTCGCGTTCGCGCTCAATGACAGCCAATATATCTTTGACTGCTTGCTCAATATCAGGCTCAGTAGTTGTGGGTGTCTGCTCTTCCATCTCTAGAGGAAATTCTTTCTCTCAATAAAACTAAATTGATTATAAAACATATTCCCTCCAGAGTCAAGAACTTTATGCATACAATTATAGCATTTATTTTGTTACTTGCCTACAAAATCTTGGAATATAAACTAACAGGGTAGAACAGAGTGAAAATTGTCAACTTGCCTGTTGGCAAAATCACACCCACCCCTGTTTAGTGAAATGGCGAAGTGACGCTATACCTGATCTTATTTTTTAGATTTGGTAGTCGATTTGGCTCGTCTGCGGGTTCTCTTTTTAGGAGCAGCTTTGGCGTCTTTGAGAAGCTCAGCGGCTTCTTTTTCGGTTATCTTCTCGGGGTCGGTCTCTTTGGGGACGTGAGCGTTCTTGGTGCCGTCGGTCACGTAGGGGCCGAACCGACCTCTGAGAATCTTGATCTTGCCGAAGTCGGCGATGACCCGTTGGGCCTGAAGCTCCTCTTTGGCTTTGAGGTGCTCGAGGACGGTCTCGAGGTCAACGGTGTAAGGATCCTCGTCTTTAAGAGAGACAGTCTCCTTGCCGACTCGCGCATAGGGACCAAACCGGCCACTTGTGACGATCACATCGTCGCCTGACGGACTCTTCCCGACGGTCCGCGGCAGAACGAGTAGCTCGAGGGCCTGCTCGAGAGTGATGGTGTCGACCGATAGCTCGGGCGGAATAGAGGCAAAGTGAGGTTTCTCTTCATCCTCGCTCTCACCTGCCTGAACCATTGGCCCGAATCTACCAAGCCGAGCGGAGACGATCCTCCCTGTTTTAGGATCCTTGCCGAGTTCGCGTGTCTTGGTCGTTTCGGCGCGCGTCAGTTCTCCTGCTGCTTCTATGGTCTTATGGAACGGTCCGTAGAAGGCCTTCAGCATAGCCTCTCGTTTCTCTTTGCCGTCGGCGATCTTGTCGAACTCCTCTTCGACGTCGGCTGTAAAGTCGTAGTCGACGATCTTATCGAAGTGGTCGTTTAGGAAGCCGTTGACGATCGATCCGCTGGCCGTTGGGATCAGCTTGCCCTTGTCTGAGCCGGTATTCTCGACTTCGGTGGTAGTTGTGACGGTGCCGTCTCTGAAGATGAGTTGTTGGAACGGCCTCTCAACCCCCTCGCTGATCCCCTTGGTAACGTATTCACGAGTCTGGATGGTCGAAATAATCGTCGCGTAGGTGCTTGGTCGGCCGATACCGAGTTCCTCGAGTTTTTTAACGAGGCTTCCTTCGGTGTAGCGGGCCGGAGGTCGGCTGAAGATCTGTCTTGAGACCGCCTCTTTCAGGCTGATCTTCTCCTTGACCTGAATCTTGGGCAGAAGCACCTCTTCTTTCTTGATGATGTCACCGTAGACCTTTAGGAAACCGTCAAATAGAACTATCTCGCCCTTGGCTTCGAAGAGTTCCTTGCGGGTTGAGATGGTGATAGTGATGGTCGTTCTCTCGAGCTGCGCAGGGGTCATCTGAGACGCCAGTGTGCGGCGGCGGATAAGGTCGTAGAGCTTCTGCTCTGTCGCATCGTCGCTGGCGTGTGTAACTTTGACGTCTACTGGGCGGATGGCCTCATGGGCCTCTTGAGCATTGATCGACTTCGTCTTAAAGACGCGGGTCTGCGAGTACTTCTGACCGTACTCTTTGGCGATGTACTCCTGCATGGCCTTGATAGCGATCGGGCTCAAATTGACTGAGTCGGTGCGCATGTAGGTGATCTTACCGGCTTGGTAGAGCCGCTGGGCGGCAGTCATGGTCCGTTTGACCGAGTAGCCGAGGCGGCTGGCCGCTTCCTGCTGCAATGTCGAGGTCGTAAACGGCGCGTTCGGATTGCGAGTTCCCGGCGTGGTGGCGATGTCACTGATAGTAAAGGTGGCTCCTTTGAGGGCCTCCAGAAATGTCTGGGCTTTCTTCTCGGTGTCGAACTTGGTGTTGAGCTCGGCAGGCAAAGCGTCCTTGGTCTTCAGGACGAAATCGGCGGTCGTCTTATAACTGATCTCTGGTTTGAAGTCCTTGATCTCATTTTCGCGTTCTACGATCAGCCGAACGGCTGGCGACTGGACGCGTCCGGCCGAACGTCCGCCCGGGACTTTTCGTTGAACCACCGGAGAGAGCTCAAAACCGACAAGTCGGTCAAGGATACGACGAGCTTGCTGAGCGTCAACCAGATCAAAGTCGATCGTCCGGGGGTGTTCAAGGGCCTCTTCAATAGCTGGCTTGGTAATCTCGTGAACAACGATACGTGGTGTCGTCTTGGGATCAAGACCGAGTACCTGGGTAAGATGCCAGGCTATCGCCTCTCCTTCACGGTCACCATCAGTTGCTAGGTAAACTTTCTTGTTACCCTTGATGGCCTTCTTCAGGTCGGCGATGATGGCCTTCTTCTCGGGGTCAATCTCGTAAGTTGGCTCAAAGCCGTGGGCTATATCGATCGGGGGCTTCCCGCCCTTAGTCTTCTTGGTGGGGATGTCCCGAATATGGCCCACACTTGAGAGCACGTCGAAGTCCTTACCCAAGAACCGTTCAATCGTTTTTGCTTTTGAAGGTGACTCAACAATGATTACGTTTTTCGCCATAAGCTTATATTAATGTACCGATTTTTGCTCACATTGCAATGCTGTCTCTGATAATCTTTCAAAATTAGCCTTGCAAAAAAGCAAATGCATCTTGATTTATACACATGTTAGGTGTACAAATAGCAGTAGTTATTGTCTGATATGGTGCTCGTCATCACACGAGTGGTATCTAAAATGGTAACGGAGCGTGGAATGATTGCCCCCTTTCAAGAAACAGCGATGGTAAGTGACAGGCACAATGTAGCCGTGTTCTCTGTCACTGAAGCGCGAGATGTTGCCATGGGACGTGATGTGCTCCGTTGTCTGGGCGCCGGTGATACGAGCCGACTTGTCTTTAGTGAGTTGGCGACAAATGCACTCGGAAAGCCTGATGAGCTCGGTGATGCCCAACTTGCTGCAGAGCTTGCCTCTCTCGGAATCGAAGCACCCGTGCCTCCTCTGCCCAGAACGGCTACTGAAGCCTCCACTCAACTTGGCTGTCTTGTAACCGCCGATGTTATTAGGCCTCCTGCGGCCATTACGACTATGCAGGTTACCAGCCCACTTGATGAGAGGACGCTGCGACGCCTGCGTTCTGATCTTGCTGCTGCTCGGAGAGCAAAGCTCGAAAGACAGACCAGGCCTGCTGTTAAGCCTGCTGTTAAGAAAGATGACCCGGAAGCTGACAAGCGGGCTCAATTAGCCGGCGAGCAGCTTGGTCGCCGTGGCTTGAGGCTTGTCGTTGAGTTGAGTCACGAGGTGACCACCCGTGCTCTACGAGGCCCGGACGGCCAAGTGATTGGAGTTGTCATAGATGTACTAGTCTTTGACCCCGTGGACGATGAGCCCGTTGCAGCTGCTAAGAGTGCACAGACTATGATGCCGGTTCGTGTCGCAGCCTAATCTACGCATTACTTACACATCTATAATGCAATCGTATCTCAGTATTACAAGTGACATTCGACTTCTGTAAAAGTGCTTAACCTTACTATATTCAATATTGAATTTGTCTAATAAATATTCAAATAGTTATTGACATAAATAGAACACAGTGTTAATATACACGCGGTAAGCACGATTTAAGTTGCTTATGCACCTTATACCCCCCAATTCTAACTTATGTTAGATTGCATGCAACGTGCGCTCGACAAAGTATCCCTCCACTTATCTTGCGCGGTAGGTACCTCTTAATTGAGATGCCAAACATGCGTTGCTTGCAAACTAACCCCTTTAACCAAACGATCCTATTATATCGAGTATGAGGTGGTCGTCATGCCCTACATGGGTGGGTTAAAGGGTCTAGAGTGCCCAGTAGTGCCCACCCCTACTGGGCACTTTTGATTTCTGACCTCAGCTGATTCTCACCAGTCGGCTATATAATGGATCCTTGTTGCATATGACGCGGGATGCACAAGAACAGCTATGGGCACGAGAACGTCTTCACGATCGAGGGAGACTCTTGCGTGGCGATATCAGCATGCAGGATGGCCCATACATTTTCTACGCGATCCCCCATACGCAGCACGAAGGGTTGGAGATTGCCCTACGACGCATAACGGCCCACCATGTACTAGGTTCAAAGGCGACTCGTCTCCGGGCCGCACTTCCGCCAGATGTGTGTGAGGTTACGAGTGACTTTGACGCATATGCTGACCCGACACCCGCAGGACGACTGCGAATCTTCTGCAATTATCTCCTTTTTGGACCTGACGGCGACTACATGAGAAGTAAGCGGGATGTCATTGATTTGAGCTCAATGACCGATCTGGTAGGTGGCAGGACAATCTGGTTTAGCGTCCAGCGCCCCCAATTTGATTTAGGGATTAGATTCCTATATAAATCCGAAACCCAAGCTCTAACCAGTCTACAACGCGCTCTTGTTGATTTAGGTAGAACTGTTACACGAGCTGCTTAGTTTAAACTTTGGCCGTATCTGCTAGCAGTGAGTCGTTAAGGAACTTATCTATCAGTGAAGCCACATGGCTTTTTATACTATCCATCTGCTTCATCTCTTCGGGGTTAAAGCGCGCCAGGACGAACTGCTCAGCCGGCTCAGAGCTACTCTGTTCATTGGCTATGCCGCAGCGGATACGCAGAAAGTCTTCCCCGATAGATTGAGATACAGAGAGCACCCCCTTATTGCCGGCGTGCGATCCTCCTAGACGGGTTCGGATCGTCCCGAATGGGAGGTCAAGTTCATCGTGAACGACTAAAATCTGGCCATTATCTAACTTATAGAAGTCTTTAATTGCCCTTACGGCCTTGCCAGAATTGTTCATGTAGGTCGTTGGCTTGATGCATACAAGACGGTTGTCATCTTGCTGGGTCTCGGCTACGAAGGCATCAAACTTCGGCCTCTCCTGCCAGACTAGGCTATGTTCGGCGGCATACTCGTCAAGACAGATGAACCCGACATTGTGTCTCGTCCCTTGATACATCTGACCTATATTGCCAAGACCGACTATGAGCTTAATCTTTTGCGGCACGATACGGGTGCTCCTTTTCGTCTTTGGTGTCTCTAAAGAATAGTTTAATGGGTGTGCCAGTAAAGTCGAATGCATCTCGGAGCCGTCTTTCGAGCTGACGGCGGCTGCTCCAGTGTAAGAACTTGGTATTATTGCCGAAGATGCTGAAGTATGGAGGCCCAGTATCCGTCTGCGTTATGTAGCGAAGACGAGGTGGCCGGTTTCTGAAACCGACGGGGCTGTGCGCTTTAGTGGTTTCCTGTAGTATGCGGTTTAACTGGGAAGTTGGGATGACACGCTTGCGTCGCTCATCTATCTCTGTAGCTATGTCTAGAAGCTTGGTCACGTTTTGACCTGTAACTGCACTGGTGAAGATGAGTGGTGCCCAGGGTACAAAACTGAACTCACTACTTACCTTCGCGGTGATCGTGCCGTGGGTGTGTGTATCTTTCTCGAAACTGTCCCACTTAGTCACGACGATGATAAGCCCTCTGCCAGCTTCCTTAATGATGCCCGCTAACTTCTGATCGAGGGCAACATTCAATTCGTTGACATCCATGAGAAGAAGACAGACATCGGCTGATTCTATGGCTTGCAGGGTCCTCAGAACGCTAAACTTCTCAATCCCCTGCTCTATCTTACCGCTTCGTCTGACTCCGGCTGTGTCGAGAAGCTCGACTGTTCGCTGGTGATACTTAATATCTACATGGCCGATATCCCGTGTGGTCCCCGCCTTTTGTGAGACCAAGGCCTGCTGTTTACCAGCCAGCGCATTAAAGAGGCTTGATTTACCAACGTTAGGACGGCCGATGAGGGCAATACTGAGGGTATTCGTACGATCGATTGCTTGCTTCTTGGGAATATGCTCGACGATGGCGTCACATAACTCGCCAGTACCCCTGTTGTGATGGGCTGACGTTCGGATAATCACCTTGACACCAAGGCGTAGGAACTCACTGTTATCAAGCGCGCCACCCTTATCTACTTTGTTGATAACAAGGATGACGGGCTTTCTCGACTTAAGGGCTTGTTTAGCGACTTGCTTATCCTCATCACTCGGATAGAGATCTGCCTCAACCATTACTAAGATGACGTCCGCATTCTCAGCGGCGTCAGTAATCTGGTCCTGGATGGTGGCTTCAAACTCATCTTCGGCTCGCTTGAGCCCGGCAGTGTCAACCAACCAGAAGTGGTAGCCATCGTGCTCAACCTGCCCAACGACAGGATCACGCGTGGTCCCCGGTTCCCTAGCGACAATAGCCTGCTGACCTCCTACGAGGCGATTAAAGAGGCTTGATTTACCAACATTGGTACGACCAACGATTGCAACAGTGGGCAGTGTCGTTGCCATAGCGTCATTATATCTGAAAATACATCTATTAACAGTGGTCGGACCCTATTTGGCCGAACTATGGTCGATCTCTTTGAGCTCGTTGTCGACAAGGACGTGGAAGGTGCGACCGTGAAGCTGGTCAATTGACCAGGGCCCAAACTCAATACGGTGGAGACGGACAACCGTATAACCAAGTGCGGCAAACGTCCGTCTGATCTGCCGATTACGTCCTTCACTCATGGTAACCCGCCATTCACGCCGATCACCTCCAGGCATTTCTTCCAGGCCCAGTACGCTCTGGCCGTCGGCCAGTTCGACCCCGTTAGTAGTGATAGTTTTCTGATGAGCTGGGTCTAGTGGCCGATCCAATAGCGTGATATATGATTTCTGCTTTCCAAAACGGGGATGTGTCAGCTGGAGCGCCAAGTCACCGTCGTTCGTCATAAGGAGTAGACCCGACGTATCTTTGTCGAGCCGCCCGACAGTCTTGAGGTGTTGGTATTCATCTGGCAACAGTTCGTAGACGGTTGGCGTATCACCCTGCTTTGCCCGGCTGCTGACGTAACCGATCGGCTTATCCAGCAGCACATAAACGAGTGGCGCCTTTTTCGAGCTGATCGTCTGCCCGTCGACGATAACACTGTCGAGCGCACTGACCCGCTGGCCGAGTCGTGCCTGTTCGCCGTTGACTTGGACGTGCCTGCGTTCAATAAGCTCATCCGCTTGGCGTCTACCAATGCCGAGGTGGGCGGCCAGCATCTTGTTTAAGCGTTCTGAGCTATCTTGGAGATCGGTGTCAGACATTTGGTACGACTGGTGGTGCGGGGGCGGCTGGAGCGACGGCTGCGGCCGGTGTTGGGAGATTAGGAATGACAGGCGCAGAGGGCTCACCTCGAGTAGGAGTGCCTGCAGTAACAGGGCTTAGCTCTGAGGCAGACGGTGGTGCCGATGGGGCAGCTGGTGGCGGAGTGGTGATCGGAATAGGAGTTGCACTGGCCCCACCCTCCTTCTGCTCTTCCTTATCAAGTAATGCCTGAATATCAATCTTGCTCTTGCTTATGTCGTTAAGTGGCTGGATGATCCGTTGTCGTCTCGATGGCGGTTCCTCATCCTCATCGTCATCGGAGGAGTCAGTCGGCGGTGGGACTGGCGGCGGCGTAGGGATCGGTGTCACGGCTGGTGGCGGAGTTGGTGTAGGTGTCGGCGGAGTGACTGGAGCTGGGTCTGGAGTGGGAGTGGCCGGTGGAGTTACGGGACCAGGCGTAGCGGGTACGGCTGGAGCAGCGGGAGTACTTGGCGGAGTTGGTGTAGGTGTCGGCGCGGGAGGCGTAGAAGGTGCAGCCGGGGTTGCTCCTTGTGCTGGCCTATCACCAAGGACTTCATGCACAACGTGGACAACATCCTCAATCCCCACCTGTGACTTGACAAGGTATCTGTCAGCACCGAGTCGTTCACCGCGGGTCTTATTCTCTTCTGAGCCGAGGGCACTCATCATGATCACCTTGATGTTCTTCGTCTCAGTTGTTGAGCGCAAGATATCGAGCATATCAAAGCCACTGATCTTGGGCATCATGATGTCGGTGATGATCAGCGTGGGCCGTTCTTTAATGGCCATGGCTAGGGCTTGTTCGCCATCACCGGCGGAGACGATGTCATAACCCTCGGCCAGAAGGCGTACCCCATAAATTTCCCGGAGGCTTGTATCATCCTCGACAAGCAATATTTTTGTCATTGAAGCTCCATGGATATCTTGATACCTAGCATAACATACTGGTTATGGTTTAGCATTAGCGGTCGCCAGTTGTGGCGCGGCCTGCTGGTTACTCTGGGCCACGGCGGCCTGGTCGTTACTGACTCTTGGGATCTGCAAGAAGAAGGTACTCCCCTTACCAAGTTCACTCTCAACCCAGATCTGCCCACCACTCTGCTCCATGATTCGTCTGGCGATGTAAAGCCCCAGACCGGTTCCCCCGATCTCTCGGGTGTCTGAGCTGTCGACCCGGTAGAATTTCTGGAAGAGATGTGGGATATCCTCTTTGGCGATACCAAGGCCGGTGTCCTGGACTGAGATAGTAATGTTAGCGTCGTCAGCGTTAACGTCGACCGCCACTCTCCCCTGCTTGGTGTATTTGATGGCATTGTCGATCAAGTTGTTGATGACTTCTCGCAGATGGTCGGGGTCGATGTTGGCATAGTAGACCGGCAGGACCATCTTACCGCCATCGACTGCCTTGCCGAGGGCCGGGATGAACTGGTAGTCGAGCTGCTTCTGAGATGCCTTTGTCTGCTGCCCTTCCCAGAGCTGCTGGATGAGGGCAACGAGATCGATAATCTGCGGGTTATTGGTCAGGCGGCCGTCATCGGCGCGGGAGACAGTCAGCAGATCACCGAAGAGACGCCCCAAGTGGTTGGTGGCTTCATGTGCCTTGGTGATATAGTCGCGGGCTTTATCGTCGATCTGGGCTACTGCAGGGTTGAGAGCCAGCGAGAGGTAACCTTCGATCGTGGCAACTGGAGTGCGCATTTCATGGGCGGCCGTAGAGACGAATTCGGCTTGCTGCCGCTCCTCGGCCCTCTCCTTGGTGATATCACGGAAGATGACGATGACACCATTATTCGTCCCATCCTGATTAGTGATCGGTGCAGCTACGAGCGAGACGAGTAGCTTCTTTTCAGATCGGGTCGTCAGTGTTAGGTCAATTGGTTGTCCAGGCTTGTTGGTGGCTAGGACCTGCTGGACCGGATCACTGCCCGCCATTGCCTTGTCGAGTGCGGTCGTCAGCTTGATGATCGACTTGTAGTCGAGATCGAGTGCTTCCTTCTCATCCCAGCCTGTCATCTGAGCGGCTGCCGGGTTGAAGACTTGAACTCTACCTTGGGTGTCGACAACCATGACACCGTCGGTGATCGACTGGACGATGACTTCGGACTGTGATGAGACGTTGGTGAGACGGTTGGAGAGGTGTGAGATGGTCGCCTCAGCATGGGATGAACTCTTCTCGATGTTCTTGAAGACATTGCGACGATGTGCCGCATAACCTATCAGGAACGGCACCTGAGCGACAGCTAGCAGAACGATCACCCGTTCGGTCGTTCCGAGGAACCAGTGGAGCATGACGGCAAAGACGATGTAAACTGCGTTAGCCATGAACGGCAGGAACATGCCGGCAAAGCCTAGTGGTGCCCCCATGAGTTCAGTCACAAACCAGAGGCCGATGAAGGGCGAAGCAGCCCCACCGGTCGTTCCGACAAGGGTGCCTATTGTTACGAGGACGAGTGGATAGATGTACCATCCCCCAGCTACGCCTTTCTTTGGCTTCAGAAGGCGGAAGATGATTCCAAGAAGTATTGTTACTCCGCCAAGGACCAGGATTGGCATTGGCAGAAGTGAGTTGTTCTGGTGTTTAACGTTCGACAATAAGAGGTAGATAAGAACGATCAGGATGCCCAGAAAAATGGCCATCTCACAAAGACGGCGATACCAGAAGAGACTCGTTGTTGTATTTGAATCGTCCACCCAGTTCCTATCGCGTTTATCCTATTATGGCTGGTCGCCTCAAGAGAAGCAAGTGGTCAAACGCTCTCTCCCCTAGCCTAAACATGAGCATGTTGTGATTTAATATATACATACAGCCAACAAGGAGGACACGATTGTGGTAAACATTAATATTAGCAATTCCGCGCTGACCTGGCTGATCGTGCTAGCCATCTGGGATCTATTCTGGCGAGGCCTGGCTCTATGGCGAGCTGTCAAGCGAGGCGATAAGCCTTGGTTCGTGGTCATGCTTATCATTAACAGTGTCGGTATCTTACCGATTCTCTACCTGCTCTTTACCGAACCAAAGACCAAGAAGAAGAACTAAAAGTTATCTAGATAGAGATCCTGAGGGGTCGAGACGATCTGTGCACGCAGACCCTGCTCGTTAGCGATCAGAATGTGGTTGTCTTCGAGGCGGATCAGCCCCAATTTGACGAACTTGGCCAGCTCACGGTTAACGCTCTCTCGTGTCAGGTTAACCGTTCTGGCCATCCGGTGATTACTTAGTTGCGGCAGCAGGACCCCATCCTCTCTCTTAACACCAAAGCGACGTCCAAGTAGCAAGATTCGGTAAGCCAGGCGCTGACTGGCGTACTGGTATTCGAGGTTGTCGAGCCTCGCCTTATAAACCATCGACTGCCTAACGAGTCGGCAGAGCACCATAAAGGTTGCCTCGGCGTTAGTCGTCAGGAGTTTTTTGAACTTCTCGTCCGGATAGCGCTCTAAAACACAGTCTTCAAGGACCTCAAAGAATGTGCTGACAGTCAGCTTGCCGACGAGCCACTCCATGGCGAAGAACTCGCCCGGCCCGTAGACGACAAAAGAGTTTTTGTCTCCCTTATTGACGGAGAACGCACTGATAAGCCCGCTGACTATTCTGTAACTATAGCCGGAGTGTGCGGGTATCTGTTGAAGCTTTTTGTATTGAATACGTTCCGAGATCTCTGAGAGGCCAGGTATGTTGAAGTCACCGGTATCCTTCCCAAGCTGAGACTGCCACTGGTGGCGCTTCTTATCTGGCATACGGAACCTCCCAGGGTAGCGTTGTAAACAAGATGTACATACATTATACACTCGGAGACAACCCTACTTGGTGATATTCGTCACAATCCGGCGCGTCGTTCTTGGGAGTCGTAGAACTCTATAGACTCCTCTAAGTCTCTGTCGGTGACATCTGGCCAGAGGAGATCAAGGAAACGAACCTCGGCATATGGAGAGTGCCACGGGACAACTTCGGATATCCGACTCACCTTACCAGTCCGGATAATGAGATCGATCGGCTTCTTGATGTCACTCTGCTCGATGATATCATCTCGAGTCACCTCGCTCTCGATGTCCTTAAAGTGATTGACGAGGCGGACGACTTCGTTATCAAGCGACCAACCAACTAGGTAGTGGACAAGGAGCGCACCCTCTCTCTTGGCGGTTGGCAGTTGTTCATATCCAACGCGATGTTTCTCACTGAGTAGCTGGCTACCGGTCACCTCAAAAGTTAAGGGTATGTCGGTATAGTCTTGGACATGAAGAAAGTGACTAAGATACGAATCAACTTGCTCAGAAGGCCTCTTAAGGTTGTTCGTCGTACAGACGAGCACCCAGACCTCTTCAATCCCTTGTCTTTTAAGCCAGGTAAATGACTCTCCTACCTTCCTAGCGCAGCGTTTGTAGGCTTCATCAAAGCCGACTTCATTTTCCTGCGCCCATCGCCTGTTACCGTCTGGGATAATAAGAATATTCACCCAAGAAAACTCCTAAAAACAGGATTCATTGTACAAGAATGGTTAAACAGGGGCAATCGGATAAATATTTCCCCTGCAAAAATCAGTCGGAAAGTTGGTCCGGATGAGCCGGATAAGGGATACGACTCAATATCCTAACGATACGTGGTGGTTTGTACGTCTGCGGGACAGGCAGAGGTGTATCGCGATTGTGTTGGTTATGCCAGTACGCCAGGGCACCGACTGCCTTCACGCCAAGGTGGAGGTGTGGACCTCCGAGTAGCGCGTCAATCCCTCGAAGGTCATCGTCTGTCAGCTGCTCCGGATAGGCCAAGACTGCGGCATGTGCGAGTCGGCTGTGTTCCCATCTCTCAGGGAATGTGGCTCTACTACCAAGCGCAACAGTATATCGTGGGTGGCCGCTGCTGGTCTCCATACCCATAACGTGCAACAAAAAAGCAGGAGCGGTTGCCCCCAGGATGGTCATGGCCTCAAGTCGCGTCCCAATTCGTCTGGTTGCGCTCGCGGCTGCCTTTCTGTCGTAACCCGCCATAATTAGCATAGCCTCAAAGTTAGCGGGCTCTCTGGCGAAGACGACATTGTCGATGACGTCAATCCCAGCAGGCGAAACGAAGCCCTTGAAGCCATCTTCACGGCTGTATCCATCAGGTAGTCCAGGTGGCGGTGATAAGGCTTCAGAAAGGTCTATGAACGGAGCTCGAGCCATGGCAGCTCGCAATGCAACCGCTCTGAAGTCGGTAAGGTATGCTGGCACCGGCTCTCTAAGAGCCGACGGTTCCTCGTAGCTCATTACACATACTATACCATCGTTTTACTAAAAGCGCACGGTGATGAAGGCGTATCTATCGATATGACATAATAGTCAGCATGTGCAGGAGTATCAAACCGCTTTTCAACTTTGACCCACCACCCACTGAAGATGAGGTCCACGACGCAGCGCTACAATTTGTGCGTAAACTGTCTGGGTTTCGTAGCCCTTCCAAGGTAAACGAGCGTATTTTTAATCAAACTGTCGATGACATATCACAGACGACCAGCCACCTACTGAGCCATCTCAAGACCGATGCCAAACCTAAAAATCGCGATGTGGAGACTGCTAAAAAACGAGCGCGGTACGCCACCCCAAATAATTGAAGCTGCAAACTTCTCGGTAACTTAGCAGCCATCAAAAAAGACCCTTCTTTATCAGAAGAGTCCCGTTGGTGAACCACCTCATGTTGAATTGGAACCGTATCTTGCCTGAGATTAGTGAATGGTATGAGATATTAAGACGGTTACCTCAGGAAATACACATCCCCGTGAGAGATGGATCCGGCTTTGACCTGTAAAATATGTCACGTCAGGCTCCTTAATGTATCGTCTATAGCATTTAGCTGTCTCTTCACTTCAGATCTCCTTAGCGCCGTATCGTTAATCGCTTGGGCGGTCTCCCTGACCCATCTACCGAACCATCGTGCTACACGCTGCTGGTGTTGCTCGCAGCGCACACCTTTTGCCTTTGCTTCTTTCCTGACCGCTGTACTTATCAATGGGCACCTTAAACGTAGGCTTGTCTCTTCTCCTATGCCTCCCTCAACTCCTTCAAGCCTCACACTAAGACGGCAACCCTCTCCGCACGGTGGCCTTGATGCTGAAAGCTGGCTATCTACCCTTGTTCGCAGGCCAGGGAAACCTTCTCGCTCTACAAATGAAAGTTGGCGGGTATCAATTATTGCGGATAGCCACAGATGCACACTACTCCCGATCAATTTTGGGCGCATCTTTGCTACTGGATAGTTACTTTGGGGTACTGACTCAAACCGGGTTACTTCGTTGATCATTTCAAGACATTCCGTTTACAAGGAACACCCTACCCCATCATTTAACCCAAGTTGAGTAACCCGTTTTACCTAAGAAAGTTGCGACGTAAGTTCGATCACGGTTTTATCCACTGGCCAGTTAATAAAAGCTTCGACTTCCGCAAGTGTGTTTGGTACTCTCCCATGTTCGTTCAGCCATGTGCTACTACCGTGGATTGTATCCGTCACTATCGATGGCCCAGTGTAGTCGGCATACCAGACAGTCACCATCCGATGAGCCACAAGCTGGCCTTGGTCATAATAACGGATGTTAGCCAGCCCGAGCTCCTTAACGTTTAGAACCGTTTCAAGGTTAATATTGCGTTTATTTAAGATACGTTCAAAGGTACCTTCTAAACTATCCCCTAGCCGGAGCTTACCGAAGGGGAAACCAGTAAACCCGCGAAGCGGTGCTCTTTTAGATTCGTAAAGCAATATACCGTGTTGACCCGAGTGTAACATCACCGACATGCCAGACGTAGGGCGTAGTTTAAGCTTCATATTCTCTAGGGACACGCTGTCTACTAGGAGTCGGCCTTTAGCGGTGAGCCTGTACTTGTCACCTATCTTCTCGACGAGATTCTGCTCCGTCACGTGACGAAGATGATAGTTAAATGAGTTGCCAGTGAGTTCTTTTGGTTTTAGATCTGAATACACACTGGAGTCGTTGATGTAAAGATGATGTAAGATGCTACGTTGAATGTGATTTAGGTTCTCGAGATCTATAACAAAGAGGTCAAGAGGAGTCTTTGAACTTGAGCTGCTGCTTTCCTGAGATGACATAATCTAGCCATATCATAACAGAGTGGCTATGGGAATCGAATTAGTGATGTCTTCGGGAGTTTACATAAAAAGCCTCTGTGAAAATCACAGAGGTTGAAATGCTTATGGTGACCCTATCGGGAGTCGAACCCGAGTTTTCGCCGTGAGAGGGCAATGTCCTAGACCACTAGACGATAGGGCCGTAATCACCTTAAAAACACTGGCAATGGTAGCATAAACAGGGGCGGACGTCTAGCTTAGACGCGTTCCTGAGGAACGTCTTTAGCTCCAGGTTCACGGGGGAATAGCTGACCGATGATCTTGACCAATTTACTAGGCGTAATATTGGCTTTGATAAGATATCCGTCCGCCTGAGCCTGCATGACCGCTCGTGATTCCTCATCTTGGTCAAAGTTGGTCATGATAACGACACGGGCATCACGGACGTTTTCATTGGTGCTCTCACGGATCTCCTTGAGCACCTGCATGCCGTGTTTTATCGGTAGCATGATATCGAGCAGGATAACGTCAAAACGTGTTCTGAAGGCGGTGTCGATGCCCTCCTGGCCAGTCGTCGCGATAGCCACCACGTACCCGGCCTTTTCGAGTGTCCTCGCATACATCTCACTGATGAAGCGGTCATCCTCGATAATAAGTATGGTTTTTGATCCAGCCATGTGAGCCTCGAATTACATCCTTATTGCTATTATCTTCACTTTGCATACGCTTAGCAACCGACGCATAGGTCGGTAACCTGACGCCGAACGTCGCACCCTCACCTTCTTCAGAGCGCACCCAGATTGAGCCGCCATGAGACTCGACGATGGCTTTGCAGAGGTAGAGACCGAGACCCGTACCTGTTATCGTCGAGCTACTTCGGTGTGAACGATAGAACTTCTTAAAGAGCTGGCTGACGACCGATTGTGGTATGCCGATACCAAAGTCCTGGACCGTCGTCTCGATAAAGTCGCCGTCAGTGTAGGCGCTGATAACGATCTCGCCACCCTCGCGGCTGTATTTGATAGCGTTGTCGACGAGGTTGGTGATGACTTCCTGCATACTGCTGATATCGGCAGCAACTTTGGGTAGGTCGGCCGGGACTTTCAACGTCAGCGTACGGTGGTGAGCATGGGCGCGGAGTTCAAGGTCCGGCAAGTAGCCACGTAAGAGCTGTCCCCAGTCCTCTTCCTGAAGATGGAGAAAGAGATGGTTGTGGTCAAAACGGGCGACGTTAAGGATATTGTTGATGTAACCTGCAAGCTGGCTGGCGGAGACATCAAGCCGCTCGATCAACTGCCGCTGATCCGGTTCGAGCTTTGACGATAACTCGTTGGCTAGAACGTCCAGGTAGCCTCGAATAACGGTAATTGGTCCGCGCAGCTCGTGGGCGGCTAAAGCGATGAAGTCCATAGACTCATCGCTGGCGGCATACTCGGCAGTACGGTCGATAACGACAAGTGTTGTCTCGAGTCCATGCTGTTCGTTCTTCATGTAAAGGGCTACGACGTCGAAGATGCGTCTACCTGCCTGACCGGGCTCCTTATCCCCTATCCGCTGCCAGATCCTAATCTCTTGTATCTTGTCTCGCCGGCAGTTATTAACCCAGTCAGTCAGCTTGGCCGTCAGTGGGAAGAGCAGATGAAGACTATCGAAGGTATAGTTGCCATCTTTGAGCGCCGGGAATAGCGAGCGTGAAAGCTCGTTACCGAAGATCAGTCTATCTTCGTGGTTAAAGACCATGACGGCCACCGGTAATCGGGTCAGCAGCGGCAAGGCGATGCTCTGCTGGGCGTTCATCTTATCGAGGCGCTTACTCAGGAGCGGGTCCTTGACCGCTAGCTGGTAGACGGCCTGCACCAATGCTTTGAGACCGCTCTTTTCGGATCGGCGATCGTTAACCTGGGGAGGCGGCATATCGCCCGATTCGCTAGAGACATGCTGGATGGCCTGAGTTATGGTCGAAACGGGCTTGATCAGTTTGGAAACAATCAGAGGGGTTGTGATGACTTCGATAAAGACGATGGCAACGACGGCCAAGATGACCTCGCCCGCTCCGTTGGTCGGGTTGCTGCGTGCGTACATCCAAACCAGCCCGCCACCAACAACTGCGCTGACAAGCTGTTGAAGCAGTAGCTGTGCTGTCGCGACGGTCCGAAAGTAGTTAAGAAATCGCCCAATCATATGCTTGTTTTGTCATGTGCTGGTATGACCGCTTTAAACCAGTCACCATGCCCACTCTTACTCATCGTGCCTGCCGATATTATAGGCTATTTACCTAAGGATAACCATTTCTAGAGTGCTTTCAGGCGATCAAGAGTTCTCTCTTTTCCAATAACATGGAGAGTTTCGAATAATCCTGGTGCAACCGTAGAACCTGTCACCCCCATACGGATAACCTTGAAAAGCGCACCCGGCTTGGTGGCAAGTCTGTCGACCAGCCCTCTCATTCGTTGTTCAAGGTCCGCTTCGCTGAAATCGCTCTCCCCTAATTCGGCAATAGTTGCTTCTACAAACTTCCTGGCAGCTGTCTCGTCAGTCTGGCTGTCCGTCAACTTCTCGATGTCAATCTTTGGGTCACTGAAGAAGTAGCCCGTCAGTTCTGGCAGCTCGCTCAGGAACTTAAGGCGTTCGTGGAAGAGCTCGAGTACAGCCCGCCTATAGTTGTCGTCATACGCTTTGGCCGATTCGGGCCAGAACTTCTCTGAGAGCCTGTAAAGTTCGTCAAGCGAGAGCTTGCGAATATAGTGGCCGTTGAACCAGACAAGTCGTCTCTCATCGAATATGCCGCCGCTCTTCTGGACTCGATCTAGGCTAAACTTTTCAATGAGCTCCTGTCTGCTATAGATCTCTTGGTCGGTTCCGTCGTTCCAGCCGATAAGGGCCAGGAAGTTGACAATCGCATCTGGTAGAAAGCCCATTTCTCGGTATTCGAGCACAGGCTTGGCGCCGTGGCGCTTGCTCAATTTACGCCGGCCCGTCTCGTCCATTACCTGTGGCGCCGTGGCGTTCACCGGTGAGTCCCAGTTGAGGATTTCGTGTGTGGCTAAGAACTTGGGGATACTTGAGAGAAACTCCTGGCTGCGTAGAATGTGCGTGATCTTCATCTCGTGGTCATCGACAATATGCGCGAAGTTATAGGTTGGGAAACCGTCCGCTTTGATGATGATAAAGTCATCAATCATCTCCGGGCCCATAGAGACCTTGCCCATAATGGCGTCATCCCAGCTCCAGTCCTTCGGCTCCAACTTGACCCGCAGTGCTTGTGAACCGTCCCATTTCGGTGGTGACTCTGGGCGATGATCTCGATACAAGAACGGTCGCTTCTCCACCTGTGCTTTCTCTCTAAACGCCTGAAGCTCCTCGGGCGTGTAAGGATCGGCATAAGCCAGGCCCTTCGCAATCAATTCTTCGGCCACTTGCTTATACTTTTCGAGGCGCTGTGACTGTAGGTATGGAGCGTATGGACCACCAACATCGGGTCCTTCCTGCCATTCGAGCCCGAGCCATCTAAGTGTTTCTTTTATGTTCCCTACCCCACCTTCAACCTCACGTTTCTGATCGGTATCTTCAATGCGAAGAATAAACTGTCCGTTGCTCTGTTGAGCTAGCAGCCAACTGAATAACGCTGTTCGAACGACTCCACTATGGAGTGCTCCTGTTGGGCTGGGGGCAAAACGTGTACGCATATTGTCCCAAGTATGACCTACTGGCCACCCTTAAAGCAAGATAGCTGCCCTGGCTATTCCTGGATGTAGTTGAGAACGGTGTCGGCAACTGCCTCGGGTTGCGGCGAACTGTCAATCAAAATAACTCTGTGACGCCGACAAAACTCTTGGAAACGCTGATTCCATGCGAGTAGTTTCTGCAACTCTTTTGAGCCGTCCGACCATCTATTGGGATTACGTTGCCTGAGTCTTTTCGTGAGTGTCTCGTCGTCGACATGTAGGCCGAAACATCGCTCAAATGAGCCGAAAAAATCCCGGTCATTCTCTGCCCCACCACAGAAAAAAGCGATCTCATTGCCCACTTCTGCTAGGAGTTCTTTCATCTTGTCGGTGTCCCATACGCGTCTATGGGATAGCGCCCAGTCATGCTGGTAAGGGTGTTCGGGCACCTTTGCTATCTGCCTGCTACTTCTAAGGTCTGTCCAGTCAATGAGACGATCTACAAAATCTAAGTCCGTGACATGAAAACCACGTCGTTTAAGTTCTCGCCCGACAGTCGTTTTGCCTGAGCCTGCCGGTCCAAGAATTAGATATGCACGCATAACTTACATACTAGTTGCGATATTGAGGATCTGATCACTAGAGAGGTTGGCATTACCGGCTACGCTGTAAAAGATGCCGCCGTTAACCCAGGCAGCGTCTCCATTATAGATATAGATTGTCAGCCCTTCATCTTGATAGGTCATGTAGTTAGAGCTCTGTTTGGTAACATAGTTCTGCAAAAGAGCCTGTGTATCCCAAGTCGACTGACGCTGCGTCAAAGTATATGCCGTCGCCGGTGCCGCGTTCGAGCCGTATTTCAATTGAATCTCACCAGCGGTATAAGCTACTGGGCCGGTCAGACTATAACCAGATGGTTTGTAGGCTGGCATGGTGGCTGAGAAGCCGGCTCTATTTGCAGCAATACGTAGCGAGATGTTAGGGATATTGAGATAGACAAGGTAGCCAACAAAGAGCAAGACAGCCAACGCACCCGTGGCTGCTGAGAGAAGCTTCGGCTGCTTGGCAAAGAACTGTTTAACGCGGTGTTCGTGTCTGTCGGCCTTATGATGGCTGCCGTGTATCGTCTCAGGTTGCGACTTGGAGTGGTCAGCCAACATATGCTCCAGCTTCTCGGACATTGCCTGTGAACCTTCAGCGCTATGCGGCTGGATAGCCACGTCCTGGGCGACTGCGGCAGGAGTCAACTGCGTTAGAGCAGCAGACTTCTCGACGGCTTCATCTTTAATGGGCTCAGGAGCAACCGGTTCTTCTTTTTTGGTGGCAAAGTGGTTGATCGCCTGATGCCGTGGTATGTTGGCAGCCCTGTTGAGATGAGATGGAGCTCTGTGAGCTACGATGTCGTTAACTGGGCCTGCCGATGGCGCAACGGCTCTGTGCTGAACTCCTTTGTAGAGTGCATGAGTTCGTTCGGGCTGCCGGTGGATAGATCGCGCCTGAACGTCAGCAAAGGGAGCGGTTGCTTGCTGGTGATGAGCGGCGTGATGAGTAGGCGGGACTTGGTGTGCATGATGAGTAGAAGCCGAAACTGAGGCTGACGGTCGGTTGACCGGAGTAGCTGGTCTCACTATGTCACTGACGACACGTGTCGGTTGCGCGGCAGGTGAAATCTTCACCTCTTGAGAAGGTGTCTTTGGAACCCTATGGTGTACTACTGGGAGCCCCGTCACCGCATCGTATGTTTTGCCATTGATAACAAGGGCGTTTTGTTGTTTTTGCTTCATATTCTATCTAAATTATGCCCCAACTCTACACATCCGAGTTACGCGCTTACGCTAGTCCTATGGTAATCGAGAAACGTGTCTGCATGCAAGTCTTTTTGCGTTATACTGTGTAGAAGATAGCCGACCGAAGTCTGAATATAAATAGGACTGAAAATATAAAGTAAGGATATTCCCTCACATGCCTACATTCAGACCCACGCTCAGGGTCAATCTTGAATCGAAGCGCGTTCAGATGGCTGTTCGCTTCTTCACCTATGGTCTGATGACGGCCGTAACGGTTGTCTTAAGTGCCATCGTTCTTCTGCTGGCGCTTGGTTACCGCTTCAATCGCGATACGTTGACGTTCGTAAGAGACGGGCTGGTCCAGCTCTCGACAGCACCCGTTAATGCCAACTATGTCTTCAATGGCGGTAAGTTGCATATGGGATCGGCACCGGCTCGACTAACCCTTAATTCAGGGCTCTACCATATACAGCTTAGCTATCCTGGCTATAGACCGTGGTCAAAGGACCTGACCGTTATCGCCGGCCATGTCCATTGGATAACGTACCCCCGTCTCATACCGATCAGCCTTCACCCATCCCAACTCAAGAAATTTGATCAACTCTCATTTGCCGAGGTTTCGCCAAACGGACAGTGGCTGCTGCTCTACTTCGACCAGGGACCCAATAATAAGAATCAGATTGAGCTAGTTGATCTGAGCAATCCGAAGAAGCTGGTCTACTCTACCCTCACGCTGCCTGCCCAGACGCTGACACAACAGTCGGGACCAGTGCCCGGAGATCTGTCGTTCCTCGAATGGTCACTCGACTCTCAGCATGTCCTTTTGAAATACACTGCAGGTACTACGGCGGACTTTCTCTCGCTCGACATCACTGATCCTTCGGCTGTCGTCAACCTGACGCAGCTCTTCCAGTTGCCGATTGCAGAGGTGCACTATAGCGGAAGCGACCCGAACACGATCTATGCCTTAACGTCAGACAATGTCCTGAGGAGCCTGAATGTCTCATCAGATGAGGTAACCGGTGCCCTGCTTGACGGTATCCGGCAGTTTCAGGTCTACGGCAGTGACGAGATTGTCTACGATCGGACCTTTTCGGCCAACGGTTCAGCTGGCTCGCAGCCTGTCCAACAGACGGGACTGCTAATCGGCGGCACGAAGACGATTGTCGAGACCCTCCCGGCTACCCATAATGTCTTCGTCGACTACAACGAATTTGATAATCACAGCTATTTCGTTGTCTCGGATGCCACCACCCATACGGTGACTGTCTGGCAGGACCCGCAGAACCCTGCTACCACTCAGCCTTTCCTGACAATCAACGATATCGCTCCGCAGTACGTTGACTTTGATGCAGCTGGTCGGTTCCTGTTGCTCCAGCAAGGTGGCCACCTTATCGTCTATGACTTCTATGAGAGCCAAAAGTTTGATTACAACCTGCCATTCTCGCTACCGGCAGCTCAAGACGTCTACTGGATCGACGACTTCCACCTGGCCGCAGCTATCGACGGTCAGCTAGAGATGTGGGAGTTTGATGGCACGAACTACGAAGAGATGATTCCTTCTTCCTCAAGTCTCTACGAAGAGTCGATACTCGATAACGGCAACGACATGCTCTATAGCTTCTCTACCCCATCAAAGAGCAAGCCTGGGAACATCGGTTTCTACCAGACGAACCTGAAATTACATTAGAAGATATTTGTCAGCCGGTTAAGAAGCGTTGGAGCATTTGCTCCCGGTAACGTCCCTGACTTATTCTGGGTACTGTTTTTTTGTGGAATCGCCTGTGCGGCTGTAGACGGGTCTGGGCTGATCTGCTTGGCCTGAACGATCAGTCGGTTTAGCGAAGTTCCTGGCGGCGTGCAGGTGATCAGGGAGAGCGTAGGTGTCGATGGGCTGGTGTCGATCAGTGAGAAGTCGTTCGGCGAGACAACTGCTTTGTTATAGACCTGATAGACATAGCGAGTTCCCTGGTAGTTCAACTCGACGACATCACCGTTATCGAGGTCACTAAGCAGGACAAACGCGAACTTGTAGTTACCTGGTGCATAGATTTCGTTGCTGGAGTGGCCGACAATGACGTCGTTGCCTATCTGACCCGGATACGTCGTCGTGCCGTAGTGGACAACCCCGTTTTCAAGGCCGTTTTCGATGTCGGTGTTGTCATATGAAGTGATACCGTAGACAACTGGCACGTCGACCCCGATCTTCGGGATGATGATCTCGGGGTTTGGTCCGATGTCGGCAGCGGTTGTCGGGTCAATGATTATAGAGCCACCCTGGTCTGTTTTGGTGCCCGGGCTGACGTAATACTCGAACTCGGCAGCAATAACGCTGTTGAACTGGACAAGCAAGAAGAGCAACCCCACCACAAGTCCACTAACTAGTGGTTTGAAATGTGGACTACGACGAACTTTTTTGGCTCTCTCTTCGACGTCCTTTCTTAGTCGCGACTTTATCTTTTTAAGATCCTCTTCTTCCTGTTCGGCTTTACCGGTGACCGTTTCAGTTGGCTGATGGATAGGTGTCTCTTTGGCTGGACTTGCCTGTCCGACCTCTTGCTGCTTCTGGGCGTGTAGCTGGTGTAGATAGTAGCGCTGGTAGTACTGCTGATAGTAGCTCTGCCAGGCGTTGTGGTACGTCTGCCAGTCGGGTTGTGGTGGCTGCGGCGGTTCTTCCCGATAGGTCTGCTGGTAGGTCGGAGGAATGGTTTGAGCTGAGGGCTGGACCTGTGGTTGCACGGGAGTAGCTCCGCTCTTCTGATCGCTCTCATCGTAGATCTGAGCAATCTGTTTGCGGATTAAGTCAGTAGCCTCGTCCTGGTGCGGTTGCGGATGGGGCGTATCACGGGGTGGTATGTGGAGTGGCCTGTCCATGAAGTTACCCTGTTTCTTCTTTCATTAGTGTACAATCATAGAGGTTATTTCTCAATTTGCCGGAGTGGTGGAATTGGCAGACACGCGGGACTCAAAATCCCGTGAGGGCGACCTCGTGAGAGTTCAAGTCTCTCCTCCGGCACCATTTTGACATTATGCTTGATGACCGTTACCCGCAATCGCTAACCTCCCTGATGTGGCGGCTAATCGTTGGGCCATGTCGCGCCTGAACGACCTCATCAACTCTGTCATAGAGGCTTTTGTGTAGCCACCTTCGCCCCTTGTAGCAGATATGAGTATCCGAAGTGCCCTTAGGGCCGTATCTCTGTCTGTTGTACCAACGCACTCTTTAATGCCCCACGAAGTTATCTCCGGTATATAACCGCTGCCGCGAGTTCGTACACTGATACCTAGGGGCTTACTCCACTTATCTGAAGCTGCCCGTCTTCTACTTGGTTTCAATACTTGGCCCCCACCAAGGCTACCCCTAAACCTTGGTTCTCTGGGCGGGCGGTCTCTTACAAAGCTGACAGCAAGGCCGTTCTCAGCCTGGATCTTAGCGCGCAGAACCCAGCCATTATCTCGGGCATGATGGAGACCGCTTGGTAGAGTAACTTGTGAGCTAACCAGAAGTTGTGCGACTGGGTCTAGCCCGCTTACGTTTTGTATCGCTTCTGCGTGTAAGCCAACGACAGAGACGTCCCAATTTTCGCGTAATCTACCTCCGTTATCAAGATCTTCCGATCTAGACATAGCACCAGGGTATGCAGAGCGGTCTTGACGTTCAGTAGAGTTGAGAGCGACATACCTCGCGTGTCCAGACCTATCATGCGGTGCTCTGAGGTTGATGGCTAATATTGCAAAGAGCTCTGGAGTAAGACCTAAAAGAGCCGCCTTGGCCTCGTCGTGCGGTGTCTTCTGCCAGGCATGTAAGACACGCTCAGCAACTCCGGCTACTGCCAGTGAATAGCCACGGGTGTGCTCACTGGTGATCGGACCTCGTCTGGCTAACTGACTATAGATTGGGAGGGCCGCCAGGGCGAGTTCATAACGAAACGGCCGATCGGCGAATCTGGGTTCACCTGCCGTATTCGGACCATGCGTAGAAAATAGGCGTTGAGCTTCTGTTAAGTGCGCCTCGACCTTACCAGCGGCTTCAGCTGTGCCGCCATCGATTGAACCACCATGAGCTCCGTACCAGAAAGCCGTTTCGACCTGTGGCCAACCAGCCATGGCCCTGTCGGCGGCATATGGGGAATCCACTAGAGCTCCACCTATTCTGTGCAGCTGTCTAAGATCAATCGGAGCAGATGGCCCAGATAAAAAGTAGTGTTTCGACTTGTCGCCTTGCCGAACCCAGTCTTCGTGACGTTCGGGATCGGACATGTCTGCGTGCACCATGATTACTAATCGTGGGGCAGGTCACCTCATAGAGTTTGTGAGTACTTCAAAAGCCTTGGTAGGCTGCTGGAGTAGTCCAACGCATGCGGTCGCTGCCCTCGCGCCTTTTACTAACACAAGGCTGTCGCCGCACGGTGTGGTACTTACCTTGCCGTTGCTCGCAACGACCAAGTGTTGTTGATGCAACGTTATTATATGACACCTATACGTGATTGTAAACTTATGCAATGTATCGACAAGTTGCGCAAGCTGCATACTGAAAAGTAGCAGTTTTGGGAAGTGAACTGTCTGAAAGATCTTCTGAAGCTGCCCAAAAGTAACCATGACACAGAGATTTGACGAGTTGAGCCATTCGCCTGCTTCCAGCCGGGCAATATCGACCGCATCGCGAGTAATGAGAGTCGGTATGTCTAACTTTAGCAGCTCGACCATGACTACGGCGGTTTCGGAGTTTCTGCCGGTGTCGCCAATGAGCAGAATCCCGTTGGCCCAACTAGCATAGGCTTTGATATCACCAAGTGCCTCTTTGCTAATCCCCCCGTTGGGCGTACTCGATACGAATAGGCACTCAAATGGCGCGCTCTTGATATGGCGCTTAAGGGCATCGGGCAGGACGACACGACACTCCCCCACTCCAGATCGTAGTGCGGCTTCATAGGCTTGCATAACGGCCCCCATGCCGTGAACGTTACCGCCGACAATCAAGAGCCTCCCGGCTAGCGACTTCTGTTCGGGTCTGTTCCACTCGATCTCGGGGAACAGAGGCCTATCTGTCACCTGCTTGTGCCAGTACGTCATCGCATCCGGTGTCACGCGTGGTGTCCTATGCGTCTTTAACGATTGCCCTGAGACGATCGAGATTAGCTTTATCTGGGCCCTTGCCTTCAAGTCCTGGTACTTCGAGGATACCAGGGATCGTTTTGAGCTTCGGGTGGGTCAAGATAGCTTTAAAGCCGTCGCGGCCGATGTAGCCGTCACCGATATTCTCGTGCCGGTCACGGTGCGTATCGAAGTCGGCTTTCGAGTCGTTGATATGCATAACGACGAGGTGCTCGAGGCCAATAAGACGATCAAAATCGTCGAGCATCTTGTCGCAGCCAGCCTTAGTCCTGAAGTCTATCCCGGAAGTAAACATATGGGCGGTATCAAGACAGAACTTGATCCGAGGATGCCTGCCTGTACGCTTAAAGATTTCGGCTAGTTCCTCAAAGCTGTTGCCCATATTGCCACCAGCGCCGGCTGAGTTTTCGAGGACTGCGTAACAGCTTCCACCCTTGTCTATCTCAACCGCTTCAAGAAGCCCGTCAGCAAGGGCCTGAACGCGCGAGTCGAAGCCGTCTCCTTTGTGTGAACCAAGATGAGTCACCACGCCGATACAACCGAGTGTTGTCCCAGTCGTCAGCATATTGCCAAGCCCGTCGATGGACTTTCGTCGTAAGGCTTCGTCGGTCGTTCCGTAGCTTGTTAGATAGAGCATGTGGATGAACGGAATCATGTTCTGCTCCTTGCAGGCCGCCTGAAAACGCTCACCTTCTTCCTTGGTGTAGACTTTCTGCTGCCAGCCTCGCGGATTGCCGGCAAAGAACTGGACGGCATCGCAACCGATATCCCGAGCTCGCTTCGGAAGGCCGGGCAGATCACCGGCGGTTGAAAGATGGGCACCGAATAACATATCCGTATTATACGGTTAGACGATCAGATAGCCAAAATCTCAGTTGAGGATCGTTTTTGGGTATGGTCCCTCTTTGAGTATGCTGTGGACCATATTCCATTCTGACGGGTCGTGGAACTTGGTCATTCGCCAGTACCACCATTCACTGCCCCATAAGTACATGGTATGGATACCCGCTCCGTAACTGTACTGAACGTTCTGTTCAATCCCTTGAGCCGTCATGCTCTGAGCTTGCTGGGCGCTCGTCATATCGATCGTACCGACTGGCCCCCACGGCTCAGCCTGGAGTTCGTGAGTAAAGACCGATACGTGGAAGAGAAGCTCCAGAACACCAGCCCGATATGAATCCCACAGTGTCGGGACAAAGCTGTATGAGAAATACGTGTGGATGATGCCAAACTTGGCATACACCTTGCGGTAGATTGAGAATCCAACTTCGTCGCCAATCGGGCCAAAGAGCGGAATTCCGGACTGGTTGCTGGCGTTGAGAATGAGCGGATGCTTCGAGTCGATGGCTTTAACTGCTGCTACCTCGGTCTTCAAGAAGCCTCTATTGAATGACGGACAGAACGGGCTAAATAATCTGTTGGCGACCTCGTTTTCGAGCTGATAGCTCTGCAGAGCCGGATTATTCTTATAGCGGTCGACGACGACCTTTAGAAAACTGAGCACCTGCTGGTTCTGTTCGGAAGTTGGCAGATTGACCGCCCAGCCGGGGTCGTGACACTCAGGCCACCTAGGCTGTCGGCGGCCAATCGATAAGCTGACTTTGGCGCCATACGCCTGAGCTTCGTTCATCTGCCAATCAAGATCAGTGAAGTTATACTGACCTTTCAAGGGTTCGACATCGTTCCAGTAACTCATCAACCGGAAGTTCTTAAAGCCCATCTTAAGGAGTGCTAAGTAGTTGGCTCTCCAGTCAAGCCCAAGTGACTCTGAGTAGTCTTCCGAGAATGAGACACCTAAAACGAATGGATCATTTCGGTGTTTATGCTGATACCAGACACCTATCGAGATGGCTAAGATCAACCAGGCAACGATCACTCCGAGTAGTATAATGAGGATGCGTTTATAATTGCGTTTGAACCAATGGCCAAGACTCTTCAGCAACGTAACAATTCGGTCGAGTGGTTTAGCGGTCTGTTTTTTCTTTTGCATATACCCGAACTATATTGTAGGATGTCTGTCCCAAAATGAAAACGTTTATTGTCATACCCGTCTACAACGAAGAGGCTGCGATTGCCGAATGCCTCAAGTCTGTGACGGCTCAAACTGTCCCCTTTGACGGCATCGTAGTCGTTGACAACAACTGCCGTGACAGAACTATGGAGATCGTCAGGCAGTACCCGCAGGTCACAATTGTCGAGGAACCCCAACAAGGAATGTCGTTTGCCCGTAGCTGTGGCTTTGACTATGCGGCCCATCACGGAGCGGATATTCTCTGCCGGATCGATGCCGACGTCCGACTGCCAGAAAACTACAACGAGGTTGTCCAGGAATACTTTAAAGTGCCTGGCCACTTCAAGACAGTCGCCATTACCGGGCCTTTACGGATCTACGATTCGTCACTCAAGCACTTCTTGCATCTGGAGAGCCATATGATCGGTAGCCTGACCAAACGTTTCATGGGCGGTAAGGTCTTCATCAGGGGCTGCAATATGGTCTTGCGTGCTGAGACCTGGCTGCAGATCCGTCGGCAGATGTCAGGCTTGGAGCGCATCCATGAGGATATGGATATAAGTTATCAGGCGGCTAAGTGTGGGCAGAACGTCTTCGTGTCGGATCTCATCGCCTACGTCTCATCACGGACGTATATTAAATCTCCTCGTCGCTCAGCGAACTACGTCTGGCGCTGGGTCTATAGTTTTTATTATCTACGTTCAAGCTAGCGTTGTAGAGAATGGTGCCGACTTTCTTACGTGGCTTTCGGGCAGCTAATTTGTCCTGCATGCGGTTGTAACTTTCAGATGACGTAATAATGCCGATGTACTTCCGCCAGCGGACCAGCAGATAGAGGCACACGAAGTAGAGTCCAAAAAGAGCCACCCATAGGAATCTAAAAAGTGTCTGTGAGTGAGCCAGAGATGGGGAGATCAAAGTCAGACCGAGAAAGCTGGCCGGGTCAAGATTATCAGTATGACCCCCGAAGATACCGGAAATGAAGACCAGTGCTAAATGAAAAGATCCGCCGACAAATACGGTAAGGATTAGGGCCTGGAGAGCTCGCCTCCCGAAGCTGAACATGGATCCCATTATACCGTGCCAATCTATCTTCGCCTAACAGTGATCTGTTTATAAAACTCAGTCACCTTATTGTGTTTGTCGCAACTATGTATTATTGTCATCGATATGACGATGGCAAGTTTAGAGCCACTGCGCCCATCTCCGCTGGTTGAGCACCTCAATGAGCACGGAAACGGCTGTATCTATGTCGAAGCTCCGGAGTCCGAGGAAGATGAGACGGCCGGCTACATCATCGATGCCAGCCCCAGCACTTTACGCTATGGCACAGTTGGGATTGACGACGAAGAGGCCTTTCTCAACGAGACGCCGTACCTAACTCGTCGAAGCTACATCCGCCGCGGCCTCGGTGCTGCCGGCGCCTTTCTTCTCGGCCTTGGTGGCCTTGGCATTCAAAATGAACTGGCGCCAAATAGCACGGCGGCTCAGTTGGGTTCCCTGGCCTTCATGGCTGCCAGCTACACCGCCGGTTTCTTCATCGGCAGGCCGCTGTGGACGCACCGTAGGCTGGAGCAAGAACACCAGGATGCGCTCAGAGAGGCCGAGCGCGGCATGCGAACGATCAGACGTGAAGACCTCTGGATGAACCATGCTGAGCTTGAGGAAGCGACCAGGGCGAACGGGGTACTTGTGATGTCGCCGGACCTGAAGCTTGCCCGCCGAGGCGACACAATACGCGTCCGAGAAGAAGATATTGTATCTGTTGTCTCGTCTGTACCCGAAGAAGACGGACAGTTCCGCATTAACCTGGCCGACATCGCTCTGGCTGGCCTTGAACAGCTCAGTACTCAGGAAGCGAGAACCGCGTATTGGCAAGTAGCTGATTCGATCTTGCGGCGGCTTTATAGAAACCAGCTCGATCAGGATTTCGTACATTTGAGAGTCAGAGAACCTGGTCTCCGATACACTCGCTATCCGATTCCATTTGAGGAGAGAAGTGAGCGCATTCGCGGGGTGCTGCACATCGCCGGTACGCTGGCCGTAAGCGCTGCTCTGCTTGCCCGCGAAGAACTGTTAACCATCGATGGTCTTGGCGATGACTTGGAACCCGAGCGTACTGAAATGAGGGCGGTCGTTGAAGGGGCTAACCCGATAGATAGCAGGTGGACCACATGGATTCCTAGGCTGGCACTCGAGCGACAACCTACCGCCACAGCAGCTTAGAAGTCAATTCCCTTATTGGCTAGATATTTCTCGTCAAAGTGATGCTTTATCTTGGTCATCGAAGTGGCGATGTCAACCAGGTCGATAAACTCCCTCGGGAAGTTTCGACCCGTCAGACAGAGGCTTGTCTTTGAAGCCCGCTCAGTTATCAGTGTCTTGTACTGCTCGTCGTTAAGTAGCCCATCGTGAAGAGCGTTATTAATCTCATCACATATGACGAGGTCATAGTCGCCCGAGCGGAGGCAGTGGAGGGCAAAATTGTAGGTCTCTTGAGCGGCTTGCCTATGCTCGGCTTCGGAGACGTTTTTGGCGCTCATCTCTCCAGCGTTGTAAAAGCCTTTACCGCCCTTGTAGAAGGTCAGTTTATCCTCAAAGACGGGCTGGATCCTGCGTATGAACTTGTGCTCCCCAACCTCCCAGTGCTTGATGAACTGGATATACGCTACCCGCCAGTCGTTACCAAGTGCCCGGCACATCAGGCCAATACTAGCGCTTGTCTTGCCTTTGCTTTCTCCGGTGTAAACAAGAACCACGCTCTCCTTGGTCTTGTAATCATCGAACATATATCTAGAGCGCGCCAACTTCTTTTAGACGAGATTCAATCTTAGGACGATCAAAGCCGATGATAATGTCGCCGTCGATGTCTGTTATGGGGACAACGGGCTGGTTGGCCTTCTGGATCGCCTCGTGATAGGCATCGACATCAGTCGTGATGTCTTTCTCAGTAAAGTCGACTTTCTTGTCCTTCAGCCAGACTTTCTCCATGTGGCAGAAGCCGCAAGTAGGTGTGGTGTAGATAGTAACTTTTGCCATAGTCTTACCCAAGTTTCTTACCTATTAATTATAGCCTTTTCACGCTGATTTCTCAACATAAGTGTCGCTAACTTGAGGCAATATCCACTTCATGCTATATTTTAGGTATATGCAGAGTCCACATGCAGAGCGTGGTCGGGATGACGTTGCCTTGAAGACAGCGTTACTTCTCTTGGTTACGCTCGCTGATACGACCTGGCGGATTTTTGTGCCAGTCGGCGGTCTCGCCGGCATCGGCATTTGGGCGGACCTTCACTACCATACTAAGCCGTGGATTACGTTCAGCGGCGTGGCGGTCGGCTTCGTCATCGCTTTCTTCCTCATTCGCCAGCAGCTTAAGGCAGTTATGAAAGGGACTCACTAGATGGTCGGAGTCCCCTTTTTCGCTACGGCCGCTCCAAAAGTCAGTATCGGTGCGGAGACACTCTTCCATGTTGGCCCCATCCCATTCACCAACTCGATGGTCTTAGAAGCAGTCGGCTATCTGCTCGTGCTCGTTATAATGTTCGGAACCGTAATTATGATTAAGCGAAAATCACGGAGTCGTCTACACTACGGCATCGTCTGGGTTTTCGAGACACTGCTCGACACCATAACTGAGGTAACTGGCAGCCGTACACGAGCTAAGAAGCTAGCGCCGCTGGCTATGACTCTCTTCTTCTTCATCCTCATTAACAACTGGCTTGGTTTCTTGCCTTTCCTGAATGGAGCTGTGACTTACCATGGAACAGCTTTCTTTCGGGGCATGGCGTCTGATATGAATACGACTTTTGCGATGGCCATTATTACGATGGTGACCGCCCAGATCTGGGCCATTCGCAAACTTGGACTACTCGGTAACCTCAAACGATACTTCCCAAATCCTTTCACCGACCCGATGCATGCTTTCGAGGGGTTTTTGGAACTCGTAGCCGAATTCTCAAGAGGCTTGGCCCTCTCCCTCCGACTCTTCGGCAATGTCTTTGGTGGCGAAGTTCTCCTGGCGGTGATTGCCTACTTGAGCCACTGGGCAGCACCACTCAGCTTGCCGCTCTTCATGGTCTTTGAGCTTATGATCGATACCATCCAGGCCTACATCTTCTTCATGCTGACCGTGGTCTATATCTCAATTGGCGTGACCGATCCGGATGCCTCACATTTGACTGACGAACGAACGCACCCGACTCACAAAGTGTCAACCCGAACGCTTAAAGCGGAGGCGGCAAGCAGATGAGAGTGTGCTCTGTTAACAACGTAATCGTAAATAAGGAGAGAAATAAATAATGAATGAGCTCGCATTCGGTCTAACCTACGCGATCAGCGCCGGACTCTGTGGAGTCGGTCTCGGCTTGGTCGGTCTCGGCACCATGCAGGCTGCTGGGCGTAACCCAGAAGCCATCGGCAAACTGCGCTCGCTGATGATCCTGACTATGTCGTTCATCGACGCCCTAGCCATCATCGGCTTGGTGGTCGCGCTTATTATTAAGTTCTTGGGTTAGGAAAACTTCAAAAGAGTCTATGACCGATCTTCTCTACTCACCACTGGGCTACTTGGCAGCTGCTGGCCCCAACCTCTTCCAGGGTCTTGGGATCAACTGGGAACTGCTTGTCGTGCAGGCTGGTGCCTTCCTGATTCTGATGTGGGTGCTTGGTAAGTTCGTCTATCCGTATATCATCAATTCGATTGATGAACGACGCAAGACCATCGAGGACGGCCTTGCTAATGCCAAGAAAGCCGAAGACAACCTGAAGACCGCCGAGGAAAAGACGGCCGCCATGTTGATGAAAGCACGGGCTGAAGCCGATGAGATTATAAAGCGCGGACAGCAGGAAGCGATGTCTGCGATCGAAGCAGCCGAAGATAAAGCCAAACTTCGAACGGCTCAGATTATCGAGGACGGCCGCCGTCAACTGCAAGTAGATATCGAAGCGGCTCGCAAGGCGCTCCGCAAAGAGACGGTTAGTTTTGTTTCTATGGCGACCGAGCAGATCATCCATGAAAAGCTTGATGTCGAAAAAGATGCGGCTCTGATTCGAAAAGTTATTGATAAGAAGGAGTCTGCGTGAAACGTGTCAGCCGACGTAGTCTAGCTAAAGCTATCGTTCGCGAGATGCTGGCCGGTCGTCAGCCGAAACCACTCATGAAGAGTGTGGCTGCCTACCTACTACTTCATAGGATGACCGATCAAGCCGACCTCTTGATCCAGGATATCGCCTATGAGCTTTTCAACGAGACAGGACATCTGGTTGCGACCATGGAGAGTGCCAAGAGACTGAGTCAGAGCCTTGAAGCCGACCTCAAGCAGTACTTGAAACACGTGACGGGTGCGAAGCGCGTTGAACTGGGCAAATCGATCGACCCGAGTCTTATCGGAGGTGTTCGCCTGTCGATACCTGGCGGAGAGCTTGACCTCACGATTAGCCGCCAACTGAAACAACTGCAAGGGATACAGACATAGGAGAAAATATGCCAGGACTTTCAATTCAAGAACTATCCAGAGACATTCAGGATGCTATCCAGACACTGCGTCAGGAGCGCGGGCTCGAAGAATCGGGAATCGTCACTCGTGTCGGTGACGGAGTAGCCTGGATCTACGGGTTGCACGGCTGTGGTTCGTCAGAGGTCATTGAGATCGACGATAGTACTGGCAAAAAGGTAAAAGCCTTCGCCCTCAACCTACTTGAAGACGAGATCGGAGCCGTTCTTCTGGGTGATGACTCGCAGGTTAAAGCTGGAACGCGGGCACGGCTGACGGGCAAGCTCTTGGATGTCCCTACAGGACCGGAACTGATCGGGAGAGTCGTTGACCCGCTCGGCAGGCCGCTCGATGGACGGGGTCCAATCAAGGCCTCATCTCGCGGACCGATTGAACGTAAAGCGCCTGGTGTTATTGACAGGCAGAGCGTATTTGAACCCTTGATGACTGGCATTATGGCTATTGACTCCATGATTCCTATCGGCCGAGGTCAGCGCGAACTGATCCTGGGCGACCGTCAGACAGGTAAGACGGCCATCACTGTTGACACCATGATCAACCAGGCCAAACAGAAGACCGGTGTCGTCAACATCTACGTCGCGATTGGCCAGAAGCTATCCAAGATCGCCACCCTGATCGAACGGCTTAAGCGTGAGGGCGTTATGGACCAGACGATCATCGTTGCTACCAGCCCTGCCGATCCCGCCCCGCTGCTCTACCTTGCCCCATACGCCGGTACGGCTATGGGCGAATACTTCCGCGACAATAAGAAGCACGCCCTTTGTATTTACGATGACCTCTCCAAGCACGCCGTGGCCTATCGTCAGATGTCACTTCTTCTCCGCCGCCCTCCTGGCCGCGAGGCATATCCTGGTGATGTCTTCTACCTCCACTCCCGTTTGCTTGAGCGTGCCTCTAAACTGTCGAAGGAGCTTGGCGGAGGCAGCTTAACGGCTCTGCCAATCATCGAAACACAGGCTGGTGACGTGGCAGCCTATATTCCGACCAATGCCATCTCAATTACAGACGGTCAGATCTATCTTGAAACCAACCTCTTCTACCAGGGTATTCGACCGGCTATTTCAGTTGGGAACTCCGTCTCGCGAGTCGGCGGAAACGCCCAGACGAAAGCGATCAAGAGCGTGGCAGGCAGTCTCCGTGTCAGTCTTGCCCAGTTCCGAGAGTTAGCTGCTTTCGCCCAGTTCTCGTCCGATCTCGACGAGGAGACCAAGAGACGAATTGAGCGCGGTCAGCGTCTGACCGATATTCTGAAACAGAAGCAGTACTCCCCATTAAGTGGAGCTGAGCAGGTTGCGCTACTTCTGGCAGCGAATGAAGGGCTTTTCGACCAGGTACCGTCTGAGCGAGTCGGTGACGCCAAGCGGGAGCTCCTGACTGCTCTTAAAAGCGACGCTGCCGCTCAGATGAGAGAGCTTGAGATTGGCGATAAACCATCTGACGCTACCAAGGCAAAGGTGCTCACAGTCGCCAAGAAAGCGCTCCACTCCTTTACCGTTAAGGCCGACGAAACTAAAGGGAGTGGACAGAAAGCGTCATGAGTTCAACCCAGCAAATACGACGCCGGATCAACTCGGTTAGAAGCACCAAACAGATAACCAAAGCAATGGAGATGGCTGCCGCCAGTAAGCTGCGCCATGCCCAAGAGGCTGTCGAGAAACCACGCGCCTTTAGTCTTGCGGCCCGTGAGCTTTTGACTGAACTACGACGTCTAAACGGTGCCAGCGATTTCGGCTGGTTTAAAGAGCGGCCGATTAAAAGTCGTCTACTCGTACCAATAACCAGTGACCGAGTGCTAGCCGGAGCCTATAACGGGAATGTTATCCGTACCTATCTCAAAGAGCTTCACAGTGATGCCGGTGCTCACGTCGAGAACATGACCATCTGCATTGGCCGGCAGGTCGCCTTGCATGCTACTCGTCTGAAAGAGACGGAGATCATCGGACTCTATGATCAGATGCCGGATGCCTTAACGGCTAACGATATCCGACCGATCATCAATACGGTCATTAACGCCTTTTTGGAAAAGGAAGTGGATGCCGTTGATCTTATCTATACCGAATACCACTCTACCCTTTCCCAGCAGGTGGTCATCCATCGCATCTTGCCAGCCGGCTTTGAACAGGTACCCGTCTCTCAATCGATCGCGACCGCCGAGTTCGAGCCGTCCGTTGATGAACTACTTGATAGCGCCGTCCTACGACTAATCGAGGTGCAGCTCTATCAGGCCATGCTCGACGCGGCCGCTTCAGAGCATTCCATGCGGATGCTGGCTATGAAGAATGCCACTGACAACGCCTCGGCTTTGGTTGATGATCTGACTCTAGCCTACAACAACGCCCGCCAAGCAACGATTACGCAGGAATTGGCTGAGATTACCGGCGGCGCTGAAGCAATGAAGGACGACTAAGAAGGAGAAGCTATGCCTACGAAGACTGCAACAAAGAAACGCCTCGGGACCGTTACCCAGATAATCGGGGTCGTCGTTGATATAGAGTTTGCCGACAAACACTTACCTGGGATCAATCAGGCCTTAGACTGCGATCTTAACGGGCAGAAACTTGTTCTTGAAGTCGCACAGCATCTCAGTGAGGCGACCGTCAGAGCTATTGCTCTTGCGAGTACCGATGGGCTTCGACGCGGTGATCAAATCACTGACACAGGCAAAGCTATCTCAATACCAGTCGGTAAGGAGACGTCAGGCAGGATGTTTAACGTCATTGGCCAACCCATCGACGGCAAACCAGACTCGTTTAAGTACTACGCTCCAATTCACAAAACGCCGCCTCCCTTGACTGACCAGAGCGTAAAGACGGAAATTCTTGAAACTGGCCTGAAAGTGATCGACTTGATCGCTCCGATTACCAAGGGTGGCAAGGTTGGTCTATTCGGCGGCGCCGGTGTCGGTAAGACCGTCCTGATCCAAGAGCTGATCAACAATATCGCTAAGTTCCACAAAGGTAACTCGGTCTTCGCCGGTGTCGGTGAGCGAACCCGCGAAGGCAACGATCTCTATCACGAGATGGCTGAATCTGGAGTGCTCGATAAGGCTTCGCTCGTCTTCGGACAGATGAACGAACCACCTGGTGCCCGATTGCGTGTCGCACTCTCAGGTCTGACAATCGCTGAGGGCTTTCGCGACGAAGGTAAGGACGTCCTGCTCTTCATCGACAATATCTTTCGTTTCACCCAAGCGGGTTCCGAAGTTTCAGCCTTGCTCGGTCGCCTGCCGAGTGCAGTTGGCTATCAGCCGACCCTGCAGCAGGAGATGGGAGCACTGCAAGAGCGGATCACCTCAACGACAAAGGGCTCAATTACTTCCGTCCAAGCCGTCTATGTGCCGGCCGATGATTTGACCGATCCCGCCCCTGCCACAACCTTCTCGCACCTCAACTCGACGATTGTTTTGAGTCGTGCGCTTGCGGAACTCGGACTTTACCCGGCTATTGACCCTCTTGATTCGACCTCTAACATCCTTGATCCCGAGATTGTCGGCCAAGAGCACTACGACGTCGCCAGAGACGTCCAGAAGATCCTCCAGCGCTATAAGGACCTTCAAGATATCATCGCCATTCTCGGCATGGAAGAACTCTCAGACGAGGATAAGCAGATTGTCAACAGGGCCAGACGTATCCAGCGTTTCCTGTCACAGCCCTTCTTCGTTGCCGAACCGTATATCAACATGCCAGGTAAGTATGTCTCTCTGAAAGATACCATCAAAGGATTCAGAGAGATCTTGGATGGGAAACACGACGACAAACCGGAATCCGCTTTCTTCCTGAAAGGCACCATTGAAGAGGTCAAAGGTTAAACTATGAGATTTCAGCTGATCACACTTGGCGGCGTCAAGTTCGACGAGGACGTCTATGAGGTTACTCTCCCGACCTCAACCGGCGAGATCAGCGTTTTACCAGAACACATGCCTTTGGTCAGCCTAGCCGTACCCGGCGTTATTACGGTACGCCACAAACTTCATGACTCCTCGGACAAGTTTGAGCATTTTGCCACCGAAGGCGGCATCATCGAAGTCGATCAGAGCGGTGTACGTATTCTTGTTGATGAGGCTGCCCATGGTAGTGAGGTACATGCCGAAGCTGAACAGAAGGCACTCGAAAATGCCCTCAAGCTGCGCGAGCAGGCCAAAGACAAAGTATCGCTAGATCAAGCGCAGGCAGCCATAGATCGTTCACAGGTTCGTCTCAAAGTAGCTGAATTGCGTCGTCGACACCAACGAGGCATATAACGCTTATCTTGACCCATAGGTCAAGATCTTTCTAACAGGTCGGATTAGTAGTAAATACTACGCTAATAACGCTGTTGCCAGCGACTGTTAAAGTATGGCAATAATGGTGCCCGGCAAGAGCGGAGGGCGGAATGCTTCTAATCGTCTTTGTGCTGGCAAGCCTGGCAACTGTCGGACTGGTTGATATGGGCCGGAAGGTCATGGAAGGTCTAAAATGGCGACGTAGCCTCGTCGCCGTGAGGATTCGTCTCCCTCAGCTTCTCCTCGAAGACCAGATAACCAGTTGGCTGGCAATGATCGCCCCACTAGCCACTCACAGACCAATAGCCGTGGAGATACTGGCTACCCACAATGGCGTTGACCACTATCTCCTAATGCCGGCCTCCCTCAAGCCTCAGATTATCTCACAGACGCGGGCCAGCTTTCTGGGAGTTCGGATTGAAACGATACCATCTCCCAGACTGGCACGACAACGAGCCAAAGTAGTGGCGGCAGAGCTGAGAATGACCCATCGTGGCCAGCCGCTGACAGCAGACAGCGCGCACTCATCGATACTGGCTATTCTGCTCGCCCTCCAGCCGCTTTCAAAGGGAGAGGCCATCCACCTCCAATGGTTGCTAAAAGGCCACGCCTCATCACAGTTTCGACTGAGCGGACGCGTCATTGTCGCCTCCTATCACCGAAAGCGGGCCTATAGCCTACTCAGTCGAGTGATCTCTTCATGCAAGGTCATGAATAACGGCCGAAACGCCATAATCCGTCATCCGACTCCTGACCTGGTCGCTTTACGACGGCATAGAAGTCGGACGATGCCCTACGGTCGGTGGCCGATTCATGCCTCCACCGATGAGGTTAAGGGTCTGCTTGGCTTTCCGCTGTCGGGCATGCATGTCTCTGGTGTCAACCGGACCGGCGCTCGCCAGCTGCCGCCGCTAAAAGACCTGAGCTCGGACGGCGTGCGAGTGGCTCGCAGTAACTACGGCGGAGCTGACAGAACCCTATTGCGGCTTGGAGTAAACGAACGCCTTACGCACGTGGCGGTGACCGGGCCGACAGGTACGGGCAAATCCGTCCTGCTCGCCAACATGGCAGTTCAAGATATTGAAGCAGACAGAGGTGTCGTTGTAGTGGACCCGAAAGGGGATCTGGTTGATGACATCCTATCTCGTCTCCCTGACAAGAGAAAATCTGACGTAGTTGTCATCGACCCGAGTGTCACAGACGGGTCGATCGGTTTTAACCCGCTGCAGTTTTCTTCCGGAAGCGAGCATGCGTCTGAGCTGACGGCGGATTATGTACTCCACGTCTGTAAGCAGATCTGGCATAGTTACTGGGGGCCAAGAACGGATGATATCTTGCGCTCCACGCTGATGACGCTCTTAACGACTAAGCCTGAAGGCGGACATCATTTTACTCTTTGCGAAGTACCGGAGTTGCTAACTAACCCCGCTTTTCGTCATATGATCATAAGCCAAGCCAGTCTGCCTGGGCATCTTGCAAACTACTGGCGCTGGTATGAGGCTAACAGCCCAAGTGAGCAGCTACGCATGATAGGACCAGTCTTGAGCAAGATACGCTCCTTAACAAGCCGGAAAGCCCTCCAGCTTCTGCTTGGCCAGGAAAATGGTTTTGACTTACGAAGAGGGCTGGATTCAAAGAGGGTTATTCTCGTGCCACTGGCGAAAGGCAAGATCGGCAGTGAGAGCGCCTCGCTTATCGGTTCTCTCTTCATGACCTCGCTTTGGCAGGCTGCTTTAACGCGCATTGAACTGCCAGCCCAAGAACGCACGCCTGTTTTTGCCTATGTCGACGAGTTTAGCGAGGTAGTTCGTCTGCCAGTTGAGCTTGCCGACGTCATGACTCAAGCTCGTGGCCTCGGTCTTGGGTTAACTCTGGCTTGCCAGTATCTTGATCAGCTTACGCCACCTCTTCGCAGTGCCATTCTGGGCACTGTTCGTACTCATATCGTCTTCCAACTAGGCCAAGACGATGCCCGTATCTATGAGAAAATGTTCACTCCGCATCTAAATGCCACAGACCTTAGCCAACTCGCTGCTTACGAGTTAGCTATTAGGACATTCAGTTCAAGCGGCCCATTGACGACGACTGGCGTAGCGCTACCTTTGCCACCTCAGCTCAGGAAAAGTAGCCACCTTGCATCTGCAAGCAACCGACGTTTTGGGAAGCGTCGACGGCACATCGAGATGACACTCGGAAGCCGCACTAGATTACCGTTTACACTGGGTGGCGAGGAGATTCGAGCCGCAGGCGATAGTCAGATACGACTCTTATGAACTCTCCTCTATCAACATATTTTCGAAAGCAATCTGCCCCTTAAGGTTCTGTTCGAACTGACTCGTATCTGGGAAGTCGAGTCTCATGATATGGTCCCAGACTGCTTTCATGAGGAGCTTAAGCCTGGCGATATCCTCGTCTGTCGGGACGAAAGTGGAAGGATCTGCCAGTCTACCTTGTGAGTCGGGTTCGACAAAGTCGATTGCAGTCTCAGTCACCCTACTATTCGCGCCAAAGACTCTGCTCTCTTCAACGAGAAGCCTATATAGATTGAGCTGGCGTTTATATCCGTGCAGCTGGATACTGTTCTTGGAAATGTCTTTCGGCCTGCCCGTTTTAAAATCAGTCAGTCGATAGGTATTGTTGCCGAGAGGTGTGATGCGGTCGATTTTGCCCGTCACGCGCACTCCCCCCTCGATGACAAGACGCCGATGGGCAAAGTCATACTCAAAACGTTCATCCGGCTTAAAAGAGTCGTAGCGTTTTTCGAAATACTGATTCAGTACGCGGGCTCCACGTTCCTTTAAGCGTGCTTCGTCATCTGGGTCCAAGCGATAGCGATGAAGTTCTCGCTCAAAGTCGGTAATGAGGACCTCTATCGGTCGGTGGCTGCCATCGTCTTTTACGGAGTCATGGGCAATTTTGAGTGTCGTGTGAATGGCGTTTCCGAAAGCAAGCGGCGGCCGGGTACGCTGTGGGAAATGCAGCAGATAGTTTAACAGAAACTGTTTTGGTCCAGCACGCTCGATATCAAGAAAAGCACCTAGGTGCGTAGCGCTTAGACGATAGCTCTCGAGTGTCGGCAGTAAGAGATCATGGAGTTCGGGCTTCATCGGTGTTTGTATGTGTCGCTCATACCAAGTGTTGAGCATCTGATCAGTAAGATCTGCATGGCTAGACTCATCTACTGCATGTACTCGGGGCACCAGTTCTTCGGGAATGTTCCCGTTTTCATCGGCCGTCAAGAACTTAACGGGTTCGTCCCCTTTGCTCGAGGACGTGTAGCCTGTAACAACCAGCTCGCGAGCCGGTCGGGTCATAGCCACGTACAGAATTCGTCGGTCTTCACCTTCTGTCGCTGTGGCTCGTTCGATCCGCAGGTTTGATGGCAGCATGATCTGTCCGTAGTGTGATGTTCTTCTCGCCCACTTGTCTTGGTTGGCGTCGATTATGAAGACATGATCGAACTCGAGCCCTTTAACGCCGTGAGCGCTATTGAGCTGAACGGCATCGTTCCTCTCCCTGTGAGGAGTCGTGTCGACAAGCCGTATGCCCGCATGTTCACAGAGTGTCAGGTATGCCATGAAATCATTCAGTGTCTGAAAGTCTCCCCTACCGTTGAAAGATCTGAGCTTGGTGCGCAGAAAGTTGAGGTGAGAAAGCAGTTCGAGATAGTCAAAAGTATGTTCGTGTAGTTGCTCCTCACCGAACCAATATTCTTTGTACGGCGACGTATAGCTTTGTTCTACGAACGAGAGAGTAGTCTGTCCGTTTACTTCTGAGTCAAGCTGCAATTCGTGGACACCAATAATGTAGTCGAGCATTGTCTCTAAGGATGTATCTTTTGTTCGCATCGCTAAAGTGAGTAGAAAGTCGGCGATTACAGATGCACGTCTATCATCGTTTGCGCGAACGATCTCTAACCACGGCCTCTGTTTACGATAGTTCACAAGGTAGAGTTGCCAAATTGCTTCTGTCGTAAGCCCCCAGAATTTGTAACTCAGCACCTCCGGCAGCAAAGCGTCGGCACTGTTCTGGTCGTTTCTGGCAATCGCCAGGACTAGCTTGGTGAGCTGAATCAATTCCTGCATGAACACAGTCTGGAGGATGTTCTCTCTACGCTCGTAAGCGGTTGGGATGTCAGCCTGGCTCAGAAATGGTGCCAGTGCTTGGAGACTCTTATGTTCCCTTGCAATTATGGCAATCTGGCCAGGCTTGACGCCATCGTCAATTCTTTTTTTGATCTCGTTAACCAACCACTGGAACTGCTGTGTTTCGCTAGCAAATCGATGATGTGCGACGCCATCACCTGTCTTCCTCTCTTTGACCGCCTGGATTGTCGGGTCGCTCTCCCCCAACACAAAGGCTGCGTCGTCTATTATCTGTTGGTGGGACCGGTAGTTTTTGGCTAGCTTAATTACGGTTGTCTCACGGAATTCGTTGAAGAACAGTCTCGTGTCTGACGTATTGGCGCCCTGGAAGCTATAGATAGCTTGGTTGTCATCACCCACGGCCATAATGTTCGGCCGGTCTTCGTTGACAGGGTTATCCGTTAGGGCTTTAAGGAGACGCAGCTGTGAACCACTGGTATCCTGGAACTCGTCGACTAAGATGTACTGGTACGTCTCTTGTAGGCTGAGGCGTAGTTCATCGTTGTCTTCCATAGCTTTGGCGACTTTTAGAATCATGTCACTGTAATCGAATAGGTTCTGAGCGCGTATGGCACGAATATAGTCACGGTAGATCTGAGCCATAGCCAGTAATTTCAAGTTTGCGTCGGTATCTTTCAGCTTCCAGCTGTCCGGCCCGTCTCTATCAAGGAACGCTTCCTTAAACTTGGTGAGTGGCTGGGTCCTACCCGACTCTGCGTAGCTGTTAAGTGCCACTTCAAGCTCTAAGGCGATATGCTCGCTGAGTGGGCTAACCTTTTCAAATGCGTCGTATGATTTTTTCGACGTAGGACCCTGGTACTGTTTAAAGCTCTCGAGTATTGCATTGAAACTTGATGGCGTGGTCTTGCTGTTGATCTTTACAAATCCAGCTGCGTGATCAGCAACTACTCCGTTAGCAAACGCGATAAAATTGAGGTTATCTCGAGCGATTACTTCAACATCTTCGGGCAGCAGGCCGTCTGACTTGAAGTCGCTGATGGCTCGGGTAGCCCCTCTCAGAAAGTAATATGACTCTTCCCACTGGACGGCCAACGGGTTATCGCTCGGAAGCTTCTTAAAGATCTCTTCGAGAATGGTGTATTCTTTGATCTCATCGAATGGTTCCGCGCCGATTTCTTTGAAGAAGTATTCACCGTTTTGGCCGATGACCGATGATCCAAAGCCGTGAAAAGTCATGATAGGGACATCGTAGGCTGGGCGTCCGATAATTTGGTTGAGTCGCTCGCTCATGTTGCGTGCAGCCTCCTCAGTAAATGTCAGGCAGAGAATGTTCTCAGGGTTTAGGTCGGTTTGACGAAGGATATTCGCTGCCCGCATGCTAAGAAGCTGTGTCTTACCCGTTCCTGGCCCAGCTACAACGAGCACGGGGCCGTCTATCGTATCGACTGCATTGCGTTGATCGTCATTTAGAGCGGCGTATGCTTTGTCAAAAGTGTCAGTTGATGTCATCTACACCATTGTAGACGATGGGCTATATACTGAAGTTAACTTTACTAGTATTTACCTGCTTCATGTACTAGTCTGGTCGTGGATTTGTTAAGGAGAATTAAACATGAAAATAGACGATACGATGCACCCCGCCCAAGTTACCATCCTACATGCTTTGCTATTTCGGCCGGCCGCAAACTTTAGCGAGTTGCAAAAAGCCAGCAAGCTTTCAAGTGATCACTTCAACTTTCATCTCAAGCAGATGGTCGAACAGGGTGTTGTGCTGAAAAAAGACGACGGGACCTACGAACTGACCCAGGCTGGCAAGGAGTATGCGAACCGCTTCGACACTGATGAGCGAGTTGTTGAGCGACAGCCGAAGATTGGCGTACTCGTTGTCCTTGAGCGTGACGACGGCAAGACGCTCGCTCAGCAGCGTCAGAAACAGCCGTTTTTCGGTTACTGGGGCCGCGTAACTGGCAAAGTTCGCTGGGGTGAGACGATCATGGAGACTGCTGCTCGGGAACTGATGGAAGAGACCGGGTTAACTGCTGACCTGGAATTCAAGGGCGTCTATCACAAGATGGATTATAAGGACGGGACGCACGAGATGCTCGAGGATAAGGTCTTTATGCTGGTCCACGGCACCAATCCACGTGGCACACTCAAAGAGCAGTTTGATGGTGGCACCAACGCCTGGCTCTCACCAGAAGAGCTATTGGGCAATGAGAAAGTTTTCGAAGGCATCGTTCAGATAAGCGACGCGATCCACAAACCCGGTATTCACTTCGAAGAGACCTCTTACTTTCACGACCCCAAAGACTACTAGGCAAATTGAATTCAGGGGCGATTCTCTATATAATGAGCGCTGTTATTGGGGAGTCGTCTAGTGGTAGGACACTGGGTTTTGGTCCCAGCAACGGGGGTTCGAGTCCCTCCTCCCCAGCCAATAAGCACGTCTCCAGCGACAGTCTCTATCTACCAACTTCCACCATACAGCATGCCACCGACTGCAACTGCCCCTTCGAATAGAGCAAATAACACGGCACTTATAATAACGGCTTTTTGTTTATTATCTATTCCGTACCATAGCCACAACAGATCAAAGAATACGTAAATAATCCAGCTAACGATAGCGATGCTCGTTGCATTACGATGCTGATAGATGGTGATGACCTGCGGTATGGAGCCAAGCGGTTGTATGGTTGCCGCGAGGAGAATGATCTTATTTATGAACTTTTTCTGGAGAGAGTCTTCAGGTTTTGGATGAGCTCTTTTAGGCATTAGCGCTATGATAACACGCGCTACTTATGGTTCGAAACTTGTTCGTTAAAGCCAGCTATCTGCTTATGCTATGATGACTTTATGAGTGGATCGGTTAAAATATTCTTCTTCGTTTGTGCTATCGCCCTCTGCTTTGTCTGGCCCGTCAAGATCTGCACTTCTTCGTCAAATCCAAGCTATCCCTATCAGTCGACTCGTGCGACGAACGTCTCCTGCGCTACCACATGGTTTGGAAGTACGAAAATCATCGGGGGCACAGATCAGTTTGTCCCTGGCGGATCGAAATGGGCCTATACATGGCCATTTTTGATATCCTTGGCTCTTACTGGGGTATATTGGATGGTAACAAATAAGAACAGGTACAACTAAAGAGTTCGTTTCCTAAGCTATAATTGGATCAGCAATGAAAAACGTCATCCACAGCATCTCGGTTAATATATCCCAACTGGCTGGCTCAACATGGACTTTCATGCTGGCAATTTTAGGTGTTTTGGTCTGGATAGTTACAGGCCCCTACTATCACTTCTCCAACACATGGCTGGTGGTCATCTCCGCTATTACGGATGTGGTGATTTTCGTGATGGTATTTTCAATTCAGAACACGCAGAACCGCGACAATAAAGCCGTTCATCTTAAGCTGAACGAATTGATCAGTGCTGATCAGAAGGCCCGCAATACCTTCATCGGTTTGGAGGAGCTGACCGACGAAGAGCTCGGAGATATAGACAACGAATTTAAGAGCGTCCTCTCTGAAGTGGGCGCGAATCACCCCCTGCATAAGCTCCATAAGAGGATATTAAACGAAAAAAACGCTCGCCTAAAGGCAGAGTAAACTTTGACAATCTGCTCTGCTAAATAGGCTTGCATTATGTGGAGTAGGCGTATAATGTAGCCAGCATTTGATCGAAACAAAGATATGTTTACGTCTACACCACACTTTGCCAAGAACGTATTTTTCAGCTGCATTGACGACCGATTGTCGAACGCCCACGCTGAGTTTATTAAGAATATCGGCGGCGCGTTCGCAATAGCTATTGCGGGTGGCGGACTCGCCTTGCTCTCGCCGGACGACCGAAAGGTCGCGCTTAAAGAGATCGCTCTCGCCTACATGATCAATAAGATTGACCATGTGTATCTCGAAAGCCATATGGAGTGTGGCGCATACAAGTTCGCAGGGGTCCACTTCAACGATCCTGAACAGGAACTCGAGTGCCTTTACAGTGATCTTGATAAAGCTGCCGCTGCCGTTCGGACGGAACTACTTCGCGCGGGCGCGAAATCAGACGAGGTTGAAGTGACGGTTCGTGTAGTCGATACGGACGGCCACGTTGTGCAGCGGGCGAAAACACTTCAACCCCAGGCGTAACGCGCAGAATTATATGTAATCGCCCCAGTTCGGTCCAGACGGCGGCGTAGCGTCGTTTCTGTAGAAAACACCTCCGTGCGAACGATACTCCTGGGGCCCACCCAGAAGTTGAAGCGTTCGTCGAATCGCGGCTCTTGCCATGATCAATAGCCGCGGGAGACGGCGTTCTCGATTGTCTGTTGGGTTGTGATCTACTTCTGGATTCATGAAGAAAGTATAGTACTTTTTCGCATGCTATAGTGAATTTGTGCACTACTTGGGTCTCAGACATAAATCGGAACACCAACATCAACTCGACCGACCACCAAAATCAGATTACTTGGTCTTTCTCGATAAACTGACCTTCGTGGTTGGCATTATCGGGCCGTTTACAGTTCTTCCCCAGATATATAGTATCTTTTCGACTAAGTCGGCCTCAGGCGTCTCACTCACAACCTGGCTTCTCATCTTTATCGTGACGTTTCCATGGATTCTCTATGGCGTGGCGCATAAAGACAAAAGCATTATTGTTAGCTTTATACTCTGGGAAGTTGTCAACTTGACCGTCGTCACTGGTGTCGTTATGTACGGACACGTCTAGATTTAGGCCGCATCCCTATTTTCCCAGACGACCTCCTCTTCGGACCCCTGATCCCGGAAAATCTTCCGGCCCTCTACGTGGTAACTGCGATAAACTCCTCTACCTTCACCTCGGATAAAGGCCATCGCTTCCTTGTGCCTCGGTTGGGTCCGAGCAAAAGCGGCAAAGTATGGGCCGGTCCAAGCGCAGTAGGATAAGCCGTCTCCCTCAGGAGATAGTTCATTGTCTGGCTCGTAATGGTAAAACCCGGGCATCAGCATAGCCTCTTGAGTTGCAGCACTATCTAAAGAAAGAAGTCGCTCAACCACCCAGCTTGCTGCCGCAAGGTTACGTCTTGAGCGGAACGATACAATATACAAGCCGCTTGGTCCCGTCTCGATAACCCCGTCGCCCCAAGTGAATGCATGCTCAATTGGCTGACTGCGAAAGTCGGGTCCTACTGGCACGATCCGCTCTGGATCTATACAGCCGCCTCCAAGTGATCGTATCCTTGACATATTTTGTATTGTGACACAATTGAGGGTGTGATTTCTAGCACTGTTTTATTTATATTCGGCTATGCTGAGAGATTGATGATTATCGATCCATTCCCGAGTTAAGCGGGCCAGTTCTTCAACATCGTCAATTGAAGTCTCATGGATAAATGATAATCGCACGACATCTTTGATCGGTTTTACATAAACAGAGTGTTGCTTGAGATAGTTAGTTAAGCCGACAGGGTCGTTAACTTTCATAGAAACAATATTCCCCTGATTCTCACCGTGATCTATGAAGGGAATGTCATATCTTGTAAGACATGACTTAATTTCGGCCAGCAGCTGCTTGTTCTTGGCTTCGATTGCCTCAATGCCTAGTTCATTAACGTGTTTTAAGGCGGCTAGTAGCGCAACTATACCTGGGAGGTTCTGCGTGCCATCCTGGAACCGAGCCGTAGTCGGCTTGAGTGCGTACGAGTCTTCATCAAATCGCTCCATGCTCCGAATGCCGACTTTAACGTCATTCAGTTTTCCGAGTGTTTTACGATTGACGTACATAAATCCCGTTCCAGGACCCGCTTGTAAGTATTTCTGTCCCCCACAAACGAAGATGTCGACAGATAGCTGCTGGAGGTCGATCTTGCGTACCCCGACCGTCTGGACGGCATCAATAACCAGGTAAATTCCCTTTTCACTACATGTCTTTGCGAGATACTCCAGGTCTGCCGTGTATCCATCGTAGTATTGGGTTGAAGAGACTGAGATTGCCTTAGTCTTTGGGCTGATAGTATCCATAAGAGCTTGGAAAGCACGGACGTTGTCAGTTCCCTTTATAACAGTAACAATTACACCGTCTTTTCGCTTCCTGAGCCAACTTAACAGATTGGCAGGATACTCATTCCCCATTACCAACACCTCGTCACCCGGCTTAAGTGGCAGAGCCTCGCTAGCGATATGTATGCCCTCGGTTGTGTTCTTAAGGTATGTGATCTCGTCTGGATGGCAGTTCAAAAGCTTGGCAGCTTCTTTGGCTAACTCATCTGAGAGAGGATCATACATGTAGAGCACGTCTGGCGGGCCGATAGTATAGAAGTCGTCGAGGTACTGACGTACTGCTCTGTAAGCGTATTCGCCCATGGGGGCGACAGTTGCATAACAGAACAGCTTCTTATCACTGATTGTTGTGGTTAAAGCCATGACCCCACTCCTATTTTCTGGAGTGACTTACTGTAGGAGTTGCTAAGAGTGCGTACCTTACGCAAGGACCGTTTTATCCTGCGCGGGTCGATGTCGGACTCCTTAACGACCCAATCAACCTTCGGCATAATAATTGATCGGTCTATATTTTCCTTGTAACGTTTCGTAAATTCGATCATCTTGCGAAGCTCATCTTCCAGCTTCTTATCCTTGTCCGCGTGGCTGTCCTTAACGGCCAGGTGTACTTCAACTTCACGGGCCAGCTTACCGAAGTTCTCTTGACGTGGATTCTTGACGTACTTAATCTTCACGGATGGGTCAATTGCAGCTATCTTCTCAGCGATCTCCTTGATTGTGAGACGGTGCGTGTAGTTATGAACTATGACATGTTTGCCGGGCTCGATATTCATCTCAGCGAGTCGTAGGAAATTGTCGATCGTGTCACTTAGGCTAATGAGGCCTGTCTTCTGTTCGCCATCACCGTAGACTGTTAGTGGATGACCGATGGCTAACTGGCAGATGAACCTGTTCAGCACGGTACTGAAGACCGCATCATAGTTGAAACGGGCTGACAGACCTCTGTGCCCTGCAGGGTGATTCTCGTCTATCGTTGCCCCAAAGATTGTAGACTGTTGGACAGTTACAACCCGAAGCCCCCAGATCTTGGCACAAAGATCATCTATTAAGAAGTCGCTGATCTTTGATTGGTGGTAGAAGTCCGTCGCCTGCATTGGTAGGTATGCGTCGACAACCCTATGAGTCTTGCCGTTGTGTTTGAATGTAAAGTCCTTCTTAGTTAACGGGACAAAGCTGGTATCGGAGTCCATATAACAACCGGCTGATCCGAGCTTTATATACCGTATATTCTTATCTGTCTCAGCAATCGCCCACAGTACGTTCAGGTGCCCCACGATGTTATTCGAGAATGTCTGAGCGGCATTACTCGGGCTTTTCATTGAGAATGGAGCTGATGGCTGTTGAGCTGCATTGATTATCAAGCCTGGACGGTACTTTTTAACTAACTTAGTAACGGCCTTCGGGTCTAAGAGTTCAGTTTTCTCGAATGAGAGGTTGGTTTTCCCGAATATACGTTTATACTCTGCAATCCGAGCTCTAGGACTTTTGAGTGGGACGAGGAGCTTTGCGTCGACTTCTCTTTCCCATTTTCTTTTTATCAGGTTATCTACGAGGATAACCTGTTTGTCAGTTCTGTTGGCGAAAGCAAGACCCAGGCTCCACCCAAGGTAGCCATCACCGCCAAGAATAAGAATTGTCTGTTGATCGAGTTGTTTCATGCAATAATAAACCCACGTCTGCACACAAACAGACTGTTGTGTTATCGAGGAATATGATAGAACAAAGTAGACAAAATGTCAATGCTTATTTATGACATTTTTGTGCTAGCCGCATATATACAGCAAATTTAGACACCATATACTTAACAGTCGAGGAGGAAAGTAACGTGACACAAGCACCTAACTTTAAGTTAGCTGACCAGGATGGGGTGATTCGTAGTCTTGACGACTATCAGGGGAAATGGCTCGTTCTCTACTTCTACCCCAAGGACGACACTCCAGGTTGCACGAAAGAAGCCTGCAGCTTTCGAGATGCCAGGGAGGTTATCATGCAACTTGGCCACACGGAAGTAGTTGGCGTAAGTAAGGATTCAGTTACTTCGCATAAAAAGTTTGCTGTTAAACAGAGTTTAAACTTTACACTTCTCAGCGATCCAGATCATCAAACCATCGAGGCTTATCACTCTTGGTCGCCACATAAGTTTATGGGACATGAGTATATGGGCACCAAGCGAAACACGTTTATTATCGATCCATCTGGCGCCATTGTTAAGGAGTATGAAGGCGTCAATCCCCAAGACCACATCGCACAAATCTTAGCTGATCTAAAAGAATTGCAGGCATAGAGACCTTCGTTTAACTCTTCGAGAATTCAGCTATATTAGCTGGGTAAGTATTTTTTGTAGAAGTAAAAGCCCGGCGGCAGGCTTATGAGTAGGTTGAGGATCCTATAAACAAGCGTCACCGATACAGCTAATGCAAGCGGTTGTCCTAAAGCCACAAGTGTACCCGCCATACCAAGCTCAAACACACCAGTACTAAAGATTGCTCCTCCAAACAGACTTGCTATGTTGGCTAGCAAGTAGCTCATAATTGCGATACCGAAGCCAACAGTTTTGCCAAATGCGAGAAAGGCTAGATAGAATGTGAAGATCTCGATGACGATATAGATCATTGACCAGACAAATGGAGTCCACATCAATCTCTTCCGCTTGATGATCGCATGGTAACCGGCATAAAAGTCATTCACAAACTTCTCAACCGCTTGTTTCTCGAATCTTGCGAAAAGCCTCTTGAGACGCCTCTCAAGTAACTTTATAAACCGTCTCATCATCTGTTCGTGGTGAATAGCGGTTATGATAAGAATCGCCGCTGCTAGTATCCCTGCCACAGAGAATATCGTTATTCTGTAGATTGTGGGGCTAGTGTGCGAACCGAAGTATATCAAGGTGAGTCCAACAGGTAGCATCAGAAGCACTGCTAGTGAGCTGAATGCATAGCGTAGGAATTGTGCTAGGACGCCCTCCCCTCTCGGAACGTCTGGATATAGGACCTGGGACAAGAATCCTGCCCCTGCAACACCCGCACTCGGCACGAGATAGTTAACGAAGTTCGTGGCCAATGCACCCTGAAAAAGACGACCGGTTTGAATACTGTAGCCGAATACTTTAAGGATGGATTGATAATAGAGTGCGTTGATATAGTAGCTGGCTACCTGGACGACGATTATCGCGACGATTACATACCATCGGAGACCCTTTAAGAGGTGGACGAACGTGTTTAACTGATGGGTATTAAGCGCGATGATAACTGCTAGGCCTATGAGCCCTAAGAGTAGTAAGGTCGTGTGGATTCTCAGTTTCATTATGGACGAGACGGCTTTTCTATCTGTATTTTGTTGTTATGTCCCGCCGATCTCATTTGTTATGATAACACTGTGAAGATACATTTTCGTCCGCTTAAGCGTGATGACTTTCCGCTGTTTATTAAGTGGCTAGCCAAACCGCATGTCAGTCGCTGGTGGAAAGAACCTGCCACCATGGAGCATGTCGAAACGAAATATGCTCCCGCTGTAGATGGCCATGATAAGACCGCCATGTTTATCGTTGAGGATGACGACAGACCCGTGGGTTTTATCCAATCATACTGGATTGATGATTATCCTGAACACGCCGCCTCTGTACGAGTAAAAGCTGCCATAGGTGTAGATCTCTTTATCGGTGAGGAAGACCGTATCGGCAAAGGTTTCGGCCCGGCCCTTTTAAAGGCTTTTATTACAGATGTTATATCCTCCAAGTACCCTGATGCTCGAAGAGTGGTGGCTGACCCGAGCGTAGATAATCTTGCTTCAATCCGCGCGTTTGAAAAGGCGGGTTTTTATAAGGGCGAAATCACGCGTGATGACGATGGGCCGGAGCAGCTGATGATAATCGATTTAGACTAGAGGTCGACCCCTTGACACCACAAGCATAAAGACTATGATTGGTGTGTAAAGGTGACAAAAATGAAAAACATACGTAATCTTATCATTTCAGTCATTCTGCTTGCCGGGATGACAAGTTTCAGCGTTGTCGCACAAGTCAGCGCATTCAATTTCAATAGTTTTAACGGTTTTAATTTCAACATTAACTTCCCGAATATGCTCTCTGGCGGACACAAATGGGTCTGTGGCACTAGCAACAGTGCCGTTACGGCCGACTGTCTTTCGCAGGTTGTTACCGACAGATCGGGCAACCCTGCAGCCGCTACCCTACCGGCAGGCTACGGGCCACTTCAATTCCATACCGCTTATCAAATTCCTTCAACTAGCAGCAATCCTGGCGTCATCGGCATAGTCGATGCCTATGGAGACTCGACAATAAGCTCTGATCTAGCAACATATGATAAGACCTACGGTCTTTCATCTTTCCCGACGTGCTCTACATCTGTTAAGACGGCATGCTTCGAAAAAATCAGCCAGACGGGCAGCACCACGAGATTCCCTGGTAATAACAGCGGTTGGGCCCTTGAGACGTCACTTGATGTCGAGGTAGCTCACCAGACCTGCCAGAATTGTAAACTGGTTCTTGTTGAGGCTAACAACTCCTCATATAGCAACCTGATGGCGGCCGTTGATGAAGCACATTCACTCGGCGCAACGGTAATATCTAACTCGTATGGATCCTCCGAGTTTAATGGCGAGACTAGCTACGACTCTCACTTCAACTACACAGGTACAGCGATAATCTTCGCGGCCGGTGATAGCTCATATGGCCCCATCTACCCCGCTGCTTCACCTCATGTCGTCTCTGTCGGCGGCACGACCCTTAACTTGTCTTCGTCAAACGCATGGCAGTCTGAAACCGTCTGGAACGGCACAGGCAGCGGCTGTAGCGTATACGAGCCACGCCCTACATTCCAATCGGACTCTGCCTGTACAAATCGCACGATTGCCGATGTTTCGGCGGACGCCGATCCAAATACCGGTGCGGCTGTTTACGACAGCGTCGGTTACTACTGGTCTCGAGGCTGGTTCCAGGTTGGCGGCACAAGCCTAGCCACTCCCCTTATTGCCGGGATCTATGCACTTGCTAATAACGTTGGCTCCTCGGTCTACGCGAATAGCGTACCCTACAGTGCCGTCAGCTACGGCGTCAACATGCACGACATAACCACTGGATCAAACGGCAGCTGTAATGGCACCAACCTCTGCCAGGCATCGGCCGGTTATGACGGTCCAAGCGGTCTAGGCTCGCCAATCGGGCTCGGCGCATTCTAGTCGCCATTAAAATTGTTCGCAGCATGTTCTTATATGTGTTTTGGTAGCCGTTCTCGATAGAATATTGCGCAATTAATTTATTCAGTAACTATTTGTACATCTCACCAGCTTTTGCTTTGTTGCGCAAATGAGAGCCGTTTACAGATGAGAAAAAGCAATGTCACGAACCAGCTATCATACTATCTTTTTGACATGCTCGTGCTTAAAAATATGACCTAGTAATGAGCCATACAGAGGAATCTTTACTAAATTATTGGCTTGTGCAATGCTGTGATATATTTCACGTTTACCCCTGTCGAAAGTGAGCACAAGCAATATTACAACAATGTGTTCATAACAGATGAAAATTCAAGAGTTAACAGATTGATTTGCTGCTTTGTCATATTGTTGACAGAAGCGATATAGAGTCTACAATGGAAAGTAACACTTTAGCAAGGGGCCATTACTTTGAGGGAAAAAACTGGGGGAAATAATGCGAGGACGGTCCTACATCGCTCACACGATGTGGCGTCAGAGAGCAACCCAGTGAATCATCAAGGCCACTTGGTACTGACACGTAGAATCATCTTTTGGCTAGTGGCAGCAACAACGCTAGCCTTTTTAGTCCTTCTGCCTTCTCACGTTGGTGATCACCAGCAGGCTCATACAAGCTCGGTCAAGATGAAACCTGCGGACCAGAGTACGGCTTCAGTTTCAACTCAAAACGGTAATACAGCAAGCTCATCCGTCTCATCGTCTAGCACGCAAACAGGTAGTAGTAATCAGAGCAGCTCTTCGACACACGTCACTATCAATGGCCAATCGGTTGATATCCCTGGTAATGGGTCGTATAGCAAGACGACGACCACCAGCAATGGGACATCATCCGTTAACGTTAATAGTTCGTCAACAACGAGCGATGGTTCATCAGTCAACGTAAACGTCAGTAGCAACAGTAACGATTCATCGGATTAGGAGGTGTCGATGGACTTTTAATAAAGAATATCTGCTTGTCGCTCGATCTGAGTGGTTAAGAGGCATTCAGATCGGGTTACCAGCCCGAGGCATCAACAAATTAACATAAACGGAAGGAGCAAATATGAACAAACTAATGTTTGTCAGATTTGTCGCTACGACCGCAGCCTCATTAGGCCTAGTGGGCGGTATGTCAGCAGTTGCCTTTGCTCATGGTGATCACAATCATCACGACAACGGTAGCAGCAGCGTGGTTCTCAACGCAGACAATGGGAACGTCAAGAATAACAACCACGTAAACGTGGCTAACCTCAGTGGACAAGTTACCCAGTCAGGTGACGCCAGCGTATCAAGTGGTCAGCAAAAGCACGACCATGGTGATGACAATGCGGCTGGTAGCAACGCTGCAGTAAGCGGTGACGCTTCAGCAACTGTTGGCCAGTCTAACAGTGTTGACATCAGCAGCAGTGCGCAACCTTCAATGCCGTCAGCTGCTCCAGCATCTGACCCAAGTGGCGAAGGTGGCAGCAACTCACTCGTCGTGAATGTTGACAACGGCAACGTTAACAACAACAACGATGTAAACGCTCTAAACGGCAGCTTCCAGTTGACCCAATCAGGCAACGCTAAAGTTACTGGTAGCAACACCAGCGGTAGCAGTGCTTCAAGCGGTGACGCCAGCAGCTCAGCTACGCAGAGCAACTCCGTCACTATCTCAGAGTAATCTTCCCTAACGGATAAGATTGTACGAGAAGTGATGTCTCGGCAGACGGGAGAGGTTGAGCCACTCAACCTCTCCGAAGCCGGGGAACAACTAATAGAAAGGGTGGTAAAGGATTATGATGATTATAAGCAAAGGACGTTCACTGTTCGCGATGTTGGTGATATGTGGCAGTCTTCTGCTTGTAATCTGCGTCCATCCCGGTTATGCACATGCCCTAAGTAATGCTAACGTTACTTCGCCTGTGAAGCCGACACAACCCATCTCGCCTTCTTCGTTGACGACGAACTCAACGTCGTCGCCGTCAACGACGAGTAGCGGGAGCCCAAGCGGCAACAGCACAGGTTCCACCCCTTCTACTTCCGGGTCTGACAATTCTGGTTCATCAACTGGCACAACCCCTACCTCAGCAGTTGCCGGGGGTTCAAGTTCAAGCCAGTCAGACAATTCGACCCTAGGCGTCTCCACGCAGACGAACACCACCCCCGATACCCCGCCTACGACGTCTACAGACCCGACTAGTAACAACCAATCTCAACCCGACACCAGCAACCCTATCTATCAGGCCAGTGCGGCACTTGCCGAAAGTATCCGTAACAGAGTAAACGCAAGAGTTGAAGACCGCCTCATGGCCATATCAGGGGATGCTACTGTTTCAGATAACACTGTAGCTGGTAATGCCACTACTGGTAACTCGACTGACACGCTCAATATAGTCAACGAACTAGCTTCACTTGTTAGTCTCGGCACCGGATCAGGTATCAGCACATTCAGCACAAATGTCGATGGTACAGTCGATGGGAACATAAATATCGACCCTTCCCAGTTGGCTCAGCTCACAAGTGCAACGACACCAACAGTTGATCCGAACCTTAATGCGAGTTTAGATTCATCAATTACGAATAATGCCAATCTTAATGCAAAGACTGGTGATGCCAAAGTCCAGAACAACGGCACTGCGGGCAATGCGACAAGTGGAGCTGCAAACGCAGTCGCCAACGTTGTCAATATGATCAACTCTATCATCGCCGCGCAGGAGTCATTCATTGGTGAGATAAACATCTACGGCAACTTGGATGGTAACATCCTCTTGCCCGCTCAACTGGTTAGCTCTCTCCTCAACGATCCGACGAGCGGTGTCGGCGGTGGCGCCCTCAACCTCTCCAATAACCAGACTGTCGTCAATAACATCAATCTGGCAGCTAGCTCCGGTACTGCTACGGTTATGAATAATGGTGTCACGGGCAACGCAACCAGTGGAAGCGCAAAAACCGACCTGACTCTCTTCAACCTGACTGGCGACCGGATTGTTGCTTCAAATGCTCTGCTGGTCATCGTCAACGTTCTCGGTCAGTGGTACGGGCTTATCATGAACGCACCAGCAGGCTCGCACTCCGCTCTACTCGGTGGAGGCGTCACCCAAGATTCTGTTATCCCGCCAGCTGTTAACGCCACGGTTCATAACAATGCGTTCATTGACAACAGCCTTAACCTACGCGCTAGCACCGGTAACGCCACAGTCCTTGATAACGGTACTGCAGGTAACGCCACCACTGGCAATGCTTCTGCAAGTGCCAACGTTATAAATATCCTCGGCGATCAGTTCGATCTGTCTGGCTGGTTCGGGATCCTGTTTGTAAACGTCTTCGGAAGCTGGGAAGGCAACCTGAGCACCTACAACGAGCTGGCCTCAGTTCTTAACCAGGTCGGCACACCGTCTGCGAACAATACGAACTATGTTACTCAGTCGTTCAGTGGCAACAGCAACAATGGCAATTCAACAGAGTATACGGCTGTCTACAAGGTCGTTTCTGACAACAGCAACACAAACTCAAACACGAACAGCAACAGTACTCACAACGATAAAGGAAGCATCGTTCTGGCCAGCAACTTCAGCAAACATGCTCCCAGCATTCTTCCAACGACAAACGCAAGCTCACAAACAAACTGGAGTTACGTCTTAGCGGCAATCGGCCTTAGCACGGGTACAGTCCTCTTTGGGATCGAGCGCTACCTCACTTACCGTCAGAACAAACTTAACTAGCTAAACCCCACTTTGGTGGATAGAAGTAACTTATCTTTGCTAGGTTTGGTGTGTGACGAGCCTTAATGCGCTTGCGTGCGCTTGCAAGCTCAGGAACTGCCTCTCGGCAATATTTATCCAATTCACAGAACAATCCCTGGCAGTCAATGGCGTGAAGTTTTCGGCCCCCCAGACCGGCAAACTGCAGATTGAGCCTCGTAAACTCCTTATCCTGCACTTCGACCATCTGTAGAATGATCTGTTCGGGACTTAGACTACCGAGTGACTGGAAGGCTTTCTGGATGCCGCGCAGCGCCCCAGGGCCAGCTTTTGTAAAACTGTTCTCGTCGAAGTCCAGATACGGAGTATAGTTCAAGTCAATCGCTAACTGATAAGCCATAAAGTCACCGATAAGGGGATATGTTCTCAGAAGGCTGTAGATATCCTTGAGCGATTTTGCAGCTAAAAGCCTAGCACCTAAACGGTCTTCGATAAACATCTGGCGAAAAAGAGCCAGGTGGTTTTGATACTTTTTAGAGAATCCATAGGCATTGTTGGCGCACAGTATAAACGCACCGGTATATAATCGACCATTCTTTTCTTGAGCGTGTTCAATTGCCCTTTCAAAGTCGACACTCTCGAGGTCGCTTATGCGTGGCCGGTGGCCGAGATATTCGGTAATTGCTTCCCATGTTTCGGGACGGCTAAAGAACCGGAAAGCGATCACACCGAATAAGATATCTGAGACATCCTCATCTGACCCACCGTATGCCACTTCTCGTATAAGGTATTGAGAGACTCTATCACTGGCTCGAAAGACGTTACAGAACTTATACGTAGCAAGAATTGGATCATCTGTCCACGGCCCCCTGGGATTAGACTGGCGACGCTCGAATACAGCTTGCCGTTCGGAAGCGAAATACCAGTAGAGATCGTATATCGGTTGTCTTACTGTGGGTTGTCGCACCCAATCATTATAAGTCGACTAGCTCTTATTGCATTGGCATTGGCGCGAGTTCGTAGACTTGCACCGAAAACTTACCGGTCTTATCTGCTAAGAACGGGTGATCTTTAACGAGATCTATGGCTCCGTTCATGTCGTCTGCTTGGATGATGCTATAGCCATTGAGCTGCAGAGCAGTGCCCTGTGAGCCGTCATCTACGACCGCACGTCCGTCAACCATTGGCTGACCAGCATCGACAAGCCCGTCCTCTATTCGGTCCATCCAGACTTTCCAAGCATCCATAATATCTTCTCTTTTCTCTGGTGGGATGTCTTCCATCGGTGTAGCTGGACCATTGTAAAGAATGATAAACTTTTTCATCTCTTGTCTCCTCCATATTACCTACCTATCGTAACAGATTAGAGCCATCCTAGACAGCATGTACATAAGTGCGCTTTGTCACATCTGTTATTTATATAATGAAATAATACTTGCAATAAATCAAGAAAAGATGTATACTATGCAATAGTTTAAGTGTGATAGCAAATGGCACGTAGAGACGAAGACAAGCCATCTGTCGCCCGGACGAGGACGACCGTTCTAGAGAACGCTCATAAAGTGAGCGTACCTAAACGTGGTGTAACAAAGCGCCGCGCAGCTAGTACGTCCTCAAGAGCAAAGACAAAGATAACCTCTTCTCGACAGGTGCAACTAACCAGTAGCCGCACGCTGCCAAAGAGAAAACTGTTGCCAAGAAGCCTGATGGCCAAGACCAAGCCTGCTCGTATCCATAAGCACAAGCTAGCTCTTCTGATTGCTTGTCACAACGAGGAGATGGTACTCGAGACGACCATCAAATCGGCCGTCGCATCGGGTCAAAAGATCGAAGATATCTTTGTTGTTGACGACAACTCAAGTGACAAGACCCGCGAGATAGCCGTCAGGGTGCTCGGCGTGCTGAACGTTTTGACTGTCCCCCGAAGCGGTAAGGCAGGCGCGGTCTACCAGGCTATTAAGGTCTTCGGCTTCGAGGAGCGGTACCAGTGGGTGCACATCTCTGATGGTGACAGTATTTTCGGAGAAGACTACTTCCGGAACTATCGCCGTGGACTGACTGGCAAAGAGTATGTTGTGGCTGTTGGTTTCATCCAGAGCCTCAGGGGTAACTGGATCGCAAATTATCGGTCTCTCTCATATACTTACTCCCAGCACGTAATGCGTCGTTTTCAGTCATGGTTCAATATGATCTCAGTCCTACCCGGTCCGATTACGTCGTTCCGTACCGATATCATCCAATACCTTGACTTCAGGACGGGAGTTATCGCCGAAGACTTTGATGTAACACTCCAGATTTATCGTATGGGACTCGGTAAAGTTCGCTATATTCCCGATGCCATCTGCTATACACAGGATCCTCAAAACTTGCGCGACTTCTGTAAGCAGACATTTAGGTGGCAGCGAGGCTTCTGGCAGGGTGTTACTCGCCATCGAATCGGCACTAAACTGCAATCGATCGATATCAGTATCGGTTATCAGGTCTTCCAGATGGTTCTATGGCTCTTTGAATTCGGCTTTCTCGTCCCCTACACCATGTTTGAGACTGGGAAGTGGATTATTCTACCTATTCTAATGGTCTTGGACTTTACGGTTGTCTCGATCTTAACTATCTTCTCGGCCATTGTTGCAAAGCGTTACTGGGTACTTGCCGCGCTTCCCTACTACTACTTCTTACGATATGTCGAACTCGGTATCTTTCTGTGGGCATTTGTTGAGATCGTCATCCTGAGGCGATACCACAGTACTCTGCAGAAGGGTTGGGTTACTGAAGGCCGTCGCTATGCTATCGATAAGGCAGCCCTAAGGGAGGCACACGGATGAGTGTCAACATCTTTAAGTCCTCAAAGAAGTCAGCCCGTCGCAAAACCCGCCGTGACCATAAGGTCCGGAATATAATCCTGACGGTTGTAGCTGCTTCTTACTTTATCTACCAGATCTACCTGATAGTTCGCGTCTTCTGGGTCAAGTAGACTTAAAAAGCTACCTAGTTTGTCTTAGTGTAGCCAATATATTCAAAGCTAAACATCTGGCGATTCTGCCAGAAGAGACCTGAACAGGTCTGCACGAGGAGCCGTGGTGCCCCTGTATAGCTTAAGACCGATGTCTGTGACGGCTGGACGGCATAGCTGTCGGTTAGCTTATACGTAAAGGTGTAACCGTTCTGCGTCTTCACTTGGGCAGTGTCACCTATGTGGAGACCGGCTAGCAGGGGTCCGAACATCGTTCGTAGAGCATGCCCATAGATGAATGTCTGTCCACTGGTATTGTTTGGCTCGACACTGATGGTTGCGTACTGGGCGTTCGTATCGCTCAGCGTCCAGCTGTTGGTACGAGCATCGTAATATCCAGGGATGATGCTTTGGTTAATACCGAGACTTGGGAAAGATATAGAAGTCGGATAGCCACTGATGATTGACTGTGCTGGATGACTGGCTGTTGGTTGGGGCACCGTTGCTCTGACTTGCTTGGAGCTAGCGGCGTTCACAGTCGCTGCCTGATCGGCCTCGAAGTTTGAGATCAGAGTTGGGGCCGTGCCGATGAGGCCTGAGACAAAGATAAGCATACCGACAACGGTCAGTATCTGTAGTTTGGTTAACTTTATCTGTGGTCTAATCGTCATAACGTATCTACCTTCATGACCGAAACGGGCTACAGAATATATATCCTGTAGCCCGAGTCTTTAGTGAGCTTCAAGCAGCTGCTTAGGCTTTGTTGCCGAAGTGCTGCTTGACCTTCATCGCGCCGGTGAAAGTGAGGACCGTAAGGCCGAGCACCATCATAACGACTGCGAAGACAAAGGCTAGCTTGAAGCCACTTGTGTTGGGCAGAGTAGCTACTCCAGCTACACCTGCGGTTGTGGTAGCGACACCAACGCCGCCTCCCATACCATATCCAGCCATTGCATTCTCTCCTGCTTAATAGCTCGAGCTGATTTGTGACCTCTTATCCTGCCGCAAGCCCTCGCAGGCGCTGCGGAGGAGAAGAGTCCTCGCCTCAACTCGTTTACATACAATATATACTAAATATGCGCTTATGTAAAGTAGATTATTTAACATTCTTATGTTTAGAGTTTATTTCACCATCTCATTGACAAAAGTACTGAAAGAGTTGTATAATTATGTCCAATCGTTACTATCACTAATGTTGGAGAATCAGGTAGATGCGAAAATTCTTACTAACCCTTATGTCAATGGTCCTCTTTGCAGGACTTTTAGCAGGTCCAGCTACACTGGCCCTCGCCCAGCGCGCCGCTGCGGCTAGCCCTACCAACCTTATAGCCAATCCTCTGGTAGAAACGGCTGATCCGAGCAACCCATCACAGCCGCTCGACTGGAACGAAGGAAACTGGGGCACCAATAGCACCACCTTCTCCTACCTTAATAGTGGTTCTGGAATCGACACCAATAGTGTCCAGGTTCAGATGACCAGCTACACCAGCGGTGACGCTAAGTGGTACTTCAACCCAGTAGCCGTAACTGCCGGTCAGACCTACAACTATAGTGATAGTTATCTCTCCAACGTTCCAACTGAAGTCATGGTCCAGGATCAGACTGCAAGCGGCACCCTTTCATACCAGGACCTTGGTTCAGCTCCTGCCGACACTTCGTGGGCAACGTTCACCCAGAACTTCACCGTTCCAAGTGGCGTCACCGAGCTTACCGTCTTTCACCTCATTCAGAGCGTTGGTACACTTCAAACTGATAACTTCTCATTGAGCCCAGTAAGCGCTCCTTCAGTCAACATCTCTACCCCGAACTCTGGTGCAACTGTCAGTGGTAGTACGACTATTAGTGCTAATGCCAGTGACACTAACGGCATCGCCAACGTCCAGTTCATGCTTGATGGCCAGGCTCTCGGTAGCCCGATCACTAGTGCTCCCTATGAATATACGTGGGATACCACTGTCGCCACGAACGGTAGCCACAGCCTGACAGCTGTTGCCACCAACACTGAAGGTATCAGCACTACTTCGGCTGCCATTCCAGTAACCGTTTCTAACGGTACGGTCGGAAGTAACCTTATTAGTAACCCGCTAGTCGAGACGGTTGATCCGTCTAACAGTTCTCTACCTGAAAACTGGGACCAAGGCAACTGGGGCACCAATACGGTTACCTTCTCATACATCACCAACGGCTCAACTGGTGATAGCCGCAGCGTCGGCATCAATATGACCGCTTACACCAGTGGTGACGCTAAGTGGTACTTCAATCCGGTCAATGTCACCCCAGGTGCTACCTATAACTACAGTGACTACTACCAATCAAGCGTCACTACAGACGTTATGGCCGCCTTCATCAACGCTAGTGGCGTAACTACATACCAGGATCTTGGTTCAGCTGCCGCCAACCCATCAGCTTGGACGCAGTACAACGCCAGCTTCATAGTTCCTGCCGGTACCCAGACAATGACCGTCTACCATCTGATCAGCGCCGTCGGTACACTTCAGACTGATAACTTCTCGCTGACTGAGAGCACGAAACCGTCTATCCAGATCTCTGCTCCAGTCGCAGGTGCTACAGTTACAGGTACGACCACAGTCTCAGCTAACGCAAGCGACCCGAACGGGATCACTAGCGTTCAGTTCTTACTGGATGGCCAGGCTCTCGGTAGCCCTGTTACGAGTGCTCCCTACCAGTACAACTGGGATAGTACCCAAGCATCAAACGGTACCCATAGTCTAAGTGCTGAAATCTTCGAAGGTAACAGCGTTGTTGCCACCTCAAGCCCGGTTTCCGTCAAAGTCAGCAACGCCGGCACCAATCTCGTTCCTAACCCTAAGGATCTCGTCGTTGACCCAAGCAATTCGAACATGCCAGCTGACTGGACGACCGACACTTGGGGCACTAACACCCACACCTTTACTTACGGCGCACCTGGTTCAGGTTTCGATGGAAGTCGAAGCCTAACTACTAAGATCACCAGCTACACCAGCGGTGACTCAAAGTGGTCGTTCAACGCGGTACCTGCCACTAAAGATGAGATGTACAAGTTCTCAGAGTACTACAAGGCGACCATCCCGACTCAGATCGACGCTGCCTTTAATATGAGCGACGGCACCACCGACTACCAGATCATCGGCCTACCCGCTGCTGTCAGCAGCTGGACCAAATTTACGACCGAATTCGCCATCCCTGCTGGTACCCAAACGATCGCTATCTACCACTTCTTTGACAGCACCGGTACCCTTTCAACAAGTGACTTCAGTATGACGAAGTACGTCCCAGTCGGTTTCAGCGAACCGCTGGTCAGCTTGACCTTCGACGACGGTTACGAGTGTAGCTACACCAACACCGCTCCGATGCTAAAAGCTGCCGGTTTTACCGGTACCCAGTTCATCATCACTGCTCTTCTTAACCAGAGCGGCTACCTGACCAAGGCTCAGGTTAAGGCAATCGGTCAGGAGGGCGAAGAGATGGCCTCTCACACCGTTGATCACGTCGACTTGACACAACAGACGCCTGCCAACTTGATCAAGCAGCTTGCTAACTCGCAGGCGGCTCTAAAGACCATCACAGGTGTCTCACCGACCGATCTGGCTTACCCGTTCGGTCTCTATAACTCAGCCGTTATGACGGCCACTGCGAAATACTACACGGCTGCCCGAAGCGTCGACGATGGCTTCAACAGCAAAGACGACTTCCAGCCCTACCGCCTGAAAGTCCAAAACATCTACGACAATACGACTACCGCTCAGGTTGCCGACTGGATTGCCCAGGCACAGGCTACCAACACATGGCTGATCATCACCTACCACTCAGTCGATGACCACCCGAACCCGGCAACTGACGCTGGTATCTACAACATTACAACTGCTCAGTTTCAAGCTCAGCTCGACGCCATCAAGGCTTCAGGTATCAAAGTAGTTACCATGAAGCAAGGCTTCGCTGAGACAAGTGCGCAGGTCAAATAGAGCTCGTCAGAGCTGGTGGCGATCTATCATGGATAGACAAGTACGTCGTGGGCTGAGAGAACCCGGTGATGAACCACGGGGCGAAGACGACCCAAGAGAATACTCTCGACGAACCGGGTTACTACTTGGCGGTCTCGCTGCCACGGCTGGTCTAAGCGCCTTTGTCGCTTGGAAGACAGGTCTCATCGGTAGCTTGCTAAACGGTGGTGGCACGCCTTCTCACCTTGAGGTACCCAATCACTCTCCGACTTCTGGCTCTAGTGCCGAGAGACTTCATGGCATGCGCGAAAGTGGGGACTCACAGTTACCGCTTCTTGCGAACTACGAACAGTACGGCGTAGATACCGACCAGATGATGATCTTTAGGAATATGCCGACTACACCCGAAGAAGCACTGCTAAGTGGTGAACAAGACGCCGCAACACTAAAGACGTGGGAGCAATTCGGGGTTGCACCACTCTTCATCATGCAGCCAAGTCCTAATATGGACCTTACCCTGTTTGAACACGGTAAATACGATCACGCGCTTCGCATCTATATGGATGCAATGAAACGTGCCGGTATAACGAATGGTACGTGGGTCCCCTTTGCGGAAGGAAATTTCTTGGCTCAGGATACTAGACAGAACCACGCGACCGGGCCTCAGCAGTTCGTCTCGTGTGTTAAGCGGGCTGCCAACATCATCAAAGAAGCCTTGCCGGCCGATCAGTCTAAGATCTCTGTTCTTCTGAACAACGTCACCTATCGTGATCACAGCTATAACAGCGCGACCACTAGCCCAGATGCATTTCTGCCCTATGTCAGAGGACTCAGGGGGACAGTCGATTCGATAGGTTATCAAGGCTTCCCATGGGTTCCCGAAGACACTGGAGCCAGTGTTGTAGACGCAGGTCTCGTCACTCACTTGGCTCAAGCTGCTGGTGTTGAAGACGTCTGGCTAAACTTCGGGACCTGGAACGAGATGAACAATGTCAACTACCCCGGCCAAGGCCCAGAACTGTATACTGTTAACGATGCTCACAGGCACCTACTCTTGATCGAGTTTCTCTCTCAGGTCCAGCAGATCAGGCGGAGAGTACCTAACGTATCAGTCAACCTATTCGCCTATAACAACTTCCAAGCAGGTAATGGCGGCACGGCTACTTTCCAGATGCACACCCCTAACCAGCTCCGCATTTTAGATGACTTCGCGCATGGCGCAGCCAGAATCGGTGTCCCCGTTACTATCTTTGATTCAAAGTAGGATAACTCTTTATGTCAGACCGGCTCAACCCAATTGACAGGTATCTAGCACTTCCACTAGCGGGAGATCTCCTAGGCGAAGAGTTTGAGCCGCATAGCGATCCGAAAGGTCGTAAGCATACTCTCGGTAGGTTAGCCCTAGCGGTCCGCGAGAAAGGGACCAGCCTGCAGTCATATTTTGGACGACCTATGCCTGACGGCGTAGTTGCATGGCAGTACATGCCCACTTGGGCTCCGGGCGTTGATGCGACCCTGACATGTCGCGTACAGCCAGGGAGGGGCTATATTGAGGAGTTTGCCGGTTTGACACTCGAGTACTCTAAAGAAGACGATCTCGTTGAACCTGGCAGGCCGCGCAGGCGCCCTGCGACAACCTATCTTGACGTTCAGACAAGGATGGTTGGGGCCAACACCCTTGGCTATGAGATGACGGAGTGGCACCAGGGCGTACGGCCTGGTGCGTTCCAGCGTCGTGAGGCCACATCCGGACCGAGTATCATAGAAGCGCGTCTGCTTGTCGGACGGGCAGCCCAGCGATTCTTTGACGCTCTTCCAGAAGCCGCCTAGATAACAGCGTCACTGTCTTAAGCCCATGGGCTGGTTTTAAGACCCGACAAGGTTAAACAAAGGTTTGATGCTACTTCTTAGCGGAACGGTGTCTAGAGACACGGGCAAGGATAGCCACCATCTCATCAGGCGTTGGGGTCGTCTGAGATCGGGCTCGGGCCATCTGGTCTCGAAGAAGCGAATCGAACTGGGGTGGCATGCGATGTATCGTAACCTGTGGAGGGGTAACCCAGCGAAGCGGGAACGTCCCAGGTTCTGCCCCAAGCGCTTCGGCAACCAGTCGCTCTGCTCGCCTGTCGGCTCGGAAGCCATCGGCAAAGTCTGCCACTTCTCCAGCATCGGTGAGGCGCCGAGGAACGTCTCCGCCACCATGAGAAAACTCAGTTGGAATACCGGCTGCAACCGAAGCAGCCGTTTCAGCATAGCTCTCCAAGTCACTCCCACCACCATATTCTGTGTTGTGGTGACCTTGGATATAGACGGAGTTACGCTGCGCATGAGAGAGGCGCGGATCGCCAGCTGGAACGCTGACGGTTTCGGTGACCAATCGGCCTTGTCCATCTGGGACCTGATAGGTAACCTCAAAGGTTGGTGGTACGGTGCCAGGTCGAGGTTGACCAACCGGCAACTGAGCAAGGAACGGGAAGAGTGGGCCCATACGGTGTCGCATGTGATCTCTATCGAGGATGTGTGCGTTAGCGATACCACGAACGTGAACTGGCTGTAGAACGAATAGCTCGTCGTCAACGTCGGTACCATGTCCGGCTGCTTCATGGAAAATTGTCCAAAGCGGCCCGTTACGTCGTGCTAAGTCAGCAATAAGCTCGTCACCCGTAAGGTCTGTCCGTACGTGAAGCTCGGCCTGTTTCATTACGCCGATGAACTCACCAATAACATCCTCGTCAGGCACCTGATTGTCGATTCCGAGGGCGATCTTTCTCGGATCACTGTGAGCGACACCTGCCGAGCTACGCGGGAAGATAAAGATACCAGTCAGCTTATCGGCGACTCCGGTTTTCTCATGGGCCGCAGCGAGCGACTCAAGGAAGCGGCCGTAGGCTGCAGCAGTCTCCTCGTCAGGTGTGTGATCGACGAACATAAGGCGCATATCCCTCTGTTCACCGTCAGCTGTCTGCCAATCTGCTCGCATGACTTGTTGGATGCGATCTGCGTGCATACCGTCTTTTAGTAGGTGCTCCGTCTTTCGATCGTAGGCCCAAGGGTGCCGCACCAACGTGCGATCAGCCTGAAGGGCCTCTTTTCGAACGCGGATCCATGCAGTCTCCTCGGTCTCTTTGATTATCTTAGGTCGGCCGATAGGGTATGGCTGCCAGGCCCAGCGGCGTCTTTCTCGTTGTTCCCTGTCCCGTCGGAACTTAGGAATGGGTGGTAGCGGTATGAAGCCGTAGAAACCCCAGCCGACACGCTTGTGGGCTGGAATGTGCTCTTTAATGGTCTTGAGCACCTTATGCATCTTACCCGGGAGTTCCATCTTAGCGATAACCTCGACACCACGTTTGCTGGTGAAGTACTGCTTGATCTCAGAGGCGAGGTGTCGCGGCACATGCTCACCGCTATCTACGGCCGTAATAGCGTCTAAGATGTTGCCATAGCCATCACTGACCGCTTCAGCCTCAAGTCGCTGTTCGGTGGCAGGTCTGAGCGGGTAGTCTCTAGGCTCGATGACATACGGAGCCTCGCTGGCAGGGTTGCCATGGAGAGCTTGCTCGGTAGCGCCCTCAACGGTCATTGCCCGGTCGGTACCGAGACGACGGTTGTCTGCGTTATTACCGTCAGTTATGGAGGCGATAGTACCCCATTCAGGTGACGTTCTTCCTATGAATGTCAGCTTGAGTGGGAGCCATCCCCTTCTCTCAAGTCCGCGTACTCTGCGGTTAAATGTTCCAATCTCACCATGAGCAGTCTGGCTGATGACTGTCGAACCGACTGTGTCGGATGTCTGTACGTCCTCGTGGACGGTCGTGGTCCTACCCGGCACCTCTTCGGTGCGATGGATGACGCGAATAATGCTGTGTGGCGGATGAATTAACTGCCAGAGAGCTTCGGCGTTACCGGCGGCGTTGGCAACTGCCAGGCTACCGAGCACGACAGCGCCTGCGACAAGTGGGCGGACATACCACTCCCCTTTGCGTCGGTGGTATCTGGTAACTTCGCGAGTACCGGCAGCAACTCGTCTGGGCAGGAGGATTGTCCGAGCGGCGGAGAGGATACCGATACGGGTACGTGGTCCCTCGGGCGTAAGACGCTCGTGGAGATAAGTCGTTGTCCGACGTGCACCGTCTCTGTCAATGACGTATGAAGGATCATCACCGTTAAGTCGGTCGTGATCGGGGTATAAGTTTTCGACTACCGCACCGGGGTCGTGCTCGACCGGTTGCGGGATTCTATCAGGGAAGGGACTAGGGGTTGACATACTTTGCTGCTCTCCTTATGTAAGCTAACTACGCGTCTTAAACCTATCCACCCTGTTCGTTTTCTGGCTCTACTATAACATACTTATCCGTTAAATCAATACTTTGTTCACATGGCAGGTTATTCTGTCAATACTGGAAGCCGCAGTATAATTAAGGTATGAAGCGGCACTTGAGGCGATTGAAGCTCCATGCCTATCAGCTCGCTACTGGCGGCGTTGTGCTGGCCTTTCTGATCGTTTTTCTGAGTTTCGGCCGTCTCTTTAATGACTCTCACCTCGTAACTACCAATAATCCGCCGGCTAAAAAGCCATCTTCAACTGTCACTCAGGTTCAACCAACTCAACCCCTGCCCGCTCTTGTCGAACCTATCGATCAGTTTCATCAGCGCATCACCAAGATCTTCTTTGGGACCTATGTCACTCCCCAGAACTCGCCCATCCAACCGGAGCGCTTTACCGGTTATCATACTGGGGTCGATGTTGAGTACGGGGATGTGACCGGCACGGTCCCGGTATACGCTATCGCCAACGGGATAGTCACCTACTCTAATTGGGCCTCTGGCTATGGTGGTGTGACGGTTATCCAAGTGACAATTGATGGTGCTCTGCACCTGGTTCTTTACGGACATCTTGATCCCTCTTCAACGTTGCCAGTGGGGACTCAAGTCAGCCAAGGCCAGCAGATTGGCATCTTAGGTATCGCCTACTCGCAGCAGACTGACGGAGAACGGCGCCATCTTCATTTTGATATCCTGGCCAGTGATACTCTCGATCTGCGAGGCTACGTCCCTGTAGCTAGTGAACTATCTGGCTGGATTGACCCGCTCAGCTTGCAGTATCGCAATCTGCCGAATGATAGTTCTAGCAGCCAGTGAAGAGGCGTATCACATACATATCTATGATATAAATGTGGTTGGTATGGCAAATAACTTGTATAATAGTTATTATGCCACAACCAGAGAACAGTTTCTTCTACGATGAAGCCGTCGTCGACTCTCGAAAGGCCTGCGTAGCAGGTTATGTTATTCGCGGCGCCGGTGTTGTACTGGCGGGCGCGGGAGCATATGTGGCCCAGAGATTCGGTTTTAATGCTGGAGAATGGCTCGGTGCTGTATTGCCTGGTCTTGCACTCAGTGTTCGTGTCGGTACCCTGCTCGGGGTGGAGCGCGGTTCAGCATCAGAGCGGGTTAATCCAACGTTGACTGATCGTCACCCAGGTATTGGCCTCAGGGCTACTACCGTGGGCGTGCTAGCAGCGAACGCTGGTGGTGTGATGGTCGGGATGGCCGCAGCGGTCGCAGAACAGAACCCACATCTCACGTTCAGTGCTGCAGGAGCGGTCGCCGAAACGATAGTCGGTGGACTTGTTATGGTGGTCGGCGCGACTGTTGCCGAGGTAGAGATGACCGATGCCGGTCGTGCTCGCAACTTACCGATGAGGATGCACCGCATACTATTTGGTCAGCAAGGTGAACGGCTCTAGTCGAACGTAAACTTCTCTGATTGACCAAATCTGTTTTCTAGAGTATAATACCGGTATTGCTTCAGTGAATCCGAGTGTTTAGAGGTCAGAGTTACTCGATGTTCATTGTCGACAATCGAGGTAACGAAAACTACTAACACGTAAAGGATTCTTTTTTTATGCCTTATAACCCAAGACGCGGCTACGTCTACAGTAGCCGCCCCAGTCCCTATCGGACGTACAATGCCCGGCCAGCCCGCCAGAGCGGTAACCGGCGCAAAGAGACTATTCACCCGTCCCGCTTTATTAAAGCGGCCCAAAACGTCGAAGAGATACCTTATGAGCCGACTCATGTCTTTGGCGACTTTGCTCTGCACGAAGTGCTCCGCAGAAACATCGACCGACGCGGCTTTACTACTCCTTCACCTATCCAGGACCAAGCTATTCCGGCCGGGCTTGTCGGCCAAGACGTCATCGGAATCGCTAACACCGGTACTGGCAAGACACTAGCCTTCGCCCTGCCGCTTCTTCAGCGCCTGATCGTCGATCGCACTTCAAGGGCTCTTATTATGGCTCCGACAAGGGAGCTGGCCCAGCAGATCGAACAAGAATGTCGGCAGCTTGCCAAGGGAAGCGGTCTCTTCGGGGCCCTCCTGATTGGCGGCGCGGCCATGAACCCCCAACTGATCGATCTAAAGGTAAAACCACAGATCATTATCGGTACTCCCGGGCGTATCAAAGACCATCTCGAACGAGGTAGCCTTACTCTCGATAACGTCAACATTGTTGTCCTCGATGAGGTTGATCGCATGCTCGATATGGGTTTTGTGAATGACATGCGCTTCATCTTGAGACAGCTGGCCCCAGTTCGTCAGTCATTCTTCTTCTCGGCAACCTTAAATACAGCCGTCAACAACCTAATCCGGACTTTCTCGAGTGACCCCGTAACTATCTCGGTCAAGACTGGTGAGACGGCCGACGGTGTCGAACAGAATATCGTTACGTATGGTTCACATACCGACAAGATCGAGAAGCTTCACGATCTATTGATCGACCAGGCTGTTACCAAGGCTCTTATCTTTGACGAGACTCAGCGGAGCGTCGAACGTCTCAGCCGTGAGCTCCACGATCGTGGCTTCAAGGTTGACGCCATTCACGGCGGCAAGACACAAGGTCAACGCCAAAAGGCCCTCAATCGCTTCAAGGCTAACGACATAACCATTCTGGTAGCTACTGATGTGGCGGCCCGAGGAATTGACGTCAGCGATATCAGCCACGTCATCAACTTCTCAACACCTCAATCGTACGTTGACTACGTTCACCGTATCGGTCGTGCCGGCCGCGCTGGCCGAACAGGACATGCCCTCACCTTTGTCGATAGCTCGACAGCTGCTCGTCTAGTGGTGCCAAGCCGCTAAGATCGCCCCGTTAATTATCAGGACAACCAGGAAATAGCCGGCATTAATGGCCCAGAGCTTCTTGCGTTGGCCAGCGAACATTGATGTGGTGACCGAAGTCGCCGCTACAAAGCCGAGCCAAGCTACAAAGCCGAGCTCAGCACCTTTCATAGCCGTAACCAGATGCATATCCCGGGCAAAGTTAGCAAGCACGAATGCCCCGATAAGAGCCGCGACAGTTGTGACGGCGTAAGCAAAACCGGCACCTTTGCCCATCATCTCATCCATCTTCTTGCCCATCATTTTGACCCAGGGCTCGGCGAACATCATCTTCGAGTACCAGATGGACCCAACGACCATGTTAACGACGGCTGCCACTATGACCGCCCAATAGTTGATAAAGTGCACGCTTAGCATCTCCCCTCACCTCCTCTTATGAGTTCAAGTATACGCCGAAATTTTAAAATACAACGTTTCTTGGGAAAGCTTAGTGATTGAGGTTGTGATATAACTCACAGGAAGATGATTGTAGCATTGACTACAGTGAGCCCGCCTCATATGCTAAACGTAAGCATTAATATAAGCGAGATCAAAGATGGGCACACAATCTAGACGCGAAATGGGTATGGCTGAGCCAGTACTCATTTTATTAATTGTTATAGTAATCGCCGTGGTCGGCTTTGCGGGATGGTATGTCTACCATAAACGCCAAGAGAATAAGACCACCAATAACGCAACAACATCATCCACCACAGCTTCAACAACGGCTGCAGCAGGCGTGAACGCGGCATGCAACGTCGCATATCACGATAATGTTCTCTGTCGGTCGGCAGCATATATGGACCTAAATAAGATCCCCTACTCAGCTGTACTGACAACGACCAACAACGGGACGACCACCACCTTCAACGTAGCTAGCGACGGTAAGGGAAACGAATCACTTATGGGGACGAGTAACGGATCGGCTATCTCGACGGTTCTTCTAGATGGCAAGACATATATCAAAGATGCAGGATCGTCAACCTGGCTTGAGTATTCAGGTACCGGTGCACCATCCACTTCTAACCCGACCAGCAATGTTAACCTTGGCTTTACCAGCAACTCGATTAAATACAAGAACCTCGGCAAGACGTCATGTGGTAGCGGCGGCGGTACATGCTATGAATATCAGGTTACCGATACAACTATGCCTGGGACAACTCAGGATGCTTGGATCAGCGCCAGTACCTACTATC
>DASZAF010000032.1 GCA_035945435.1 Candidatus Saccharimonadales bacterium
ATTGCGAAAGAACTTGGCATTGAAACCAATGTGATCTTCCGTGGATTTATTAACGGCCCAGAAAAGTACAATCTACTCCAATCCTCGGCCGCCCTGGTTGCGTATCCCACGACAGAGAATGACGCTTTCCCTACGGTCATCCTTGAGGCATGGGCTGTTGGCACGCCGGTCATCGCCGCAGATATGGGGGCACTTCACACGTTAATCAAAAACAATAACGGGAAGCTTGTAAAGTCGCACAGCCCCGAACATCTTGCGAGGGCAATTTCTGGGGTCCTGTCTAACGATCACCAATGGAAATTGTTTTCTGACAACGGTAGGAAAATAGTTGCTGGTTCTTTCAACTGGGCCGTATCCGGTCGGAATACAATTGCTCACTTTGAAGTGATAACAAGACCAAAGATATGTGTCATAAATAATATTATTGCCCCCTATCGGATACCAGTTTTTGATGGCCTCAGCGGTAAGGCGGACGTGATGGCTCTATTTTGTAAGCCAATTGCGAAAGACCGTTTTTGGAAGTATGACTTAGATAAGGTTGGCTTTAAATATAAAGTACTCCCAGGTTTTACACTTGGTCCCATCATCATTAACCCTACTGCCTGGTGGGTATTAATGCGTACGAAGTTTGATGTTGTTGTTTGCAATAATGATCCCGACGTTGCGACAGTTGGTTTGACAAGCTTTCTATTGGCAAAGCTCAAGAGGGCACGATGTGTTGACTGGTCGTCAATTATTGACGACGAGGTCCACACATTTGACGGTCAAGCTGAAGGCTTAGCTGTCAAAGTAACGAGAGTAGTAATTAAAAGATACAGAATGCTATTCATCTCACTTTCCGACGTTCATATGGCCTTCAGCCCGGGAGCAGTGGCCTACTTGCGAAACAAAAATGTTCCTGAAAGCAAAATTATCAGAGTGCTCAATGCGATGCCTCGAGTGCTTTTGGATAATCCCTCCACCAAAGCTACACACAGGCGTAACGGTAAAAAGGTTCTATATATTGGGTATCTGAACGCGCGTAAAAACGTAGAGTTGCTAATCGAAGCATTCTTGCAAATCAACGATCCTGATGCATCCTTAACTATTGCTGGGGATGGTGATAGAAAAGAGGAGTTACTAACTTTAGCAAAAAAAGATAAGCGAATAAAATTTCTAGGCTATGTAGAGGGAAAGGTAAAAGCCGACCTGTTCGCGGCATCGGACATCTTTGTACTTCCTACAACAAATGATGTGTGGGGTCTTGTTATAAATGAGGCTCTTACATATAACCTAGCCGTTATTTGTTCTGATGAAGCAGAAGCGAAGGAGTTGATTAATGATAAAAGTGGGAGGGTCTTTCGGAGCGGTGATGTCAAAAGTCTACTCTCATTGCTAAATGAATTGCTGAGCGATCGTCGTAAAGTGCAAGCCATGCAGTTATATAACTTCAACCGCCACGATCTCCCTACAACTGATGATATGGTGAACGGAGTTATGAAAGCATGCAGAGTGAGGCTAGTGTGAAAATTATCTATGTCACCCCGGTCTATAGACCGCACATAGGTGGTATGGAGGTTGTTGCAGAAAAGATCGCACAGTCTTCTGCGGGACAAGGTTATGTAACTGAGGTCCTAACATCGGGCAGCAAGCTAACCGGTTATGGTGAGTCAACAGTCAGTGATAACTTCCACGTTAAGCGCTTTGTCACAGTGCCTCGCATTAAGCCTGCGATCATGCCTGGCTTACTAGCGGACCTATGCAAGCAGAGCAGGGATACGATTGTTCATTTGCATGTTGCCCAGGCGGTAACACCAGAGATGGTATTTCTCGCTTCACATATAAAAAAATTTCCATACATCGCACATTTTCACCTTGATGTTCCGCCATCACACACTTTTGGGAAGGTCCTACTACCCTTGTATAAGAAGTACGTTTTAAGAAAGGTTCTACAACGCGCTAAAAAAATAATTGTACCAACAATTGACTACAAGCAGCTAGTTAGTGAAAAGTACGCTATAGCTGATGAAAAGATTGAGATTATACCAAATGGTACGGATCATCAGATATCCACAAAACCGAAAGAAAGCGTAAGGCGGGGCAAGAAAGTCAGGCTTCTTTACGTCGGACGATTAACTGCTCAAAAAAATATACGATTGATGTTAGAAGCCTTGAGTGAGTACGAAAAAAGTTACAGTGGCCTGGCCGAATTGGTCATCATCGGCGATGGTCCAGAGATACCCGCTATAACACGCATAGTTAAACAGCTTAAGCTTGAACGAAGTGTTAAGTTGAAGGGCTCGCTATACGAACGTGAACTCGAAAGCGAATTCGAGAAAGCTGATGTGTTTCTTTTGACTTCTTCTCACGAGTCATTCGGAATAGTCCTTGTCGAAGCTATGGCTAAAGGATTGCCTATAATTGCAGTCAACATTCATGGGGTTAGGAACGTTGTTCACAACATGAGAAATGGCATTCTCGTCAAACCCGTTCCTCGAGACACTGCAGAGGCACTGAACAAACTTGTGACCGACACACAACTATTTGCAACAATCTCTAAATATAACCTCACGGATGCACAAGCATATAGTTGGGAGAATATTTTTAGTAAGCTTGCCGAGGTGTACAGATGCTTATAAGGTATCGTAGATATATTTATCTGATCCCACTTGTCTTAGGTCTGGCAAGCTTCTTGTCCCTCAGGCAGATAAGTGCCTATGGCATTGATGACTTCCTTTGGTTGGCAGTACTGATCCCATTCTTTGGACATTCAATCTCAAAAGTCTTTCTCAAAAACAGGCTAGATATTCTGGAAAGAATCTTGTACTCCACGGGCCTCTTCATATTTCTCATGTTTACACTTGGATTGATACTGAATACTCTTGGGCTACTTACTCACCGAGATACACTGACACCAAGATTCGTGATCCCTAGCTTTGACGCTGTCTTCCTCTTGTTCTATTTACTTTCTGCTTTCACGAACACTAAGGTTAAGGATGTCGCTAATTCGGAGACTCGCCTACAAGTGCGACCTTATGTCTTCTCACTGATTCCTATGGTACTTCCAGTTCTTTCATTGCTTGGCGTTATGCAGCTCAATAACGGGGGAAAAGGTTTCTTCGCTGTCACAAACCTTATTGCAATACTTATGTATGAAGCATACTTCTTTAGGTCAAAACGAACGAAGAGTGATCTTGAGATAGGTGCGAATCTTTTCTTTGTTACCCTCTCATTGGCTCTGAGTTACTCAATGAGAAGTAATTTTGTAGTTGGCTATGACGTCAGTCAAGAGTTTCAAGTTTTCTCATCTGTTGTACGAAATGGTTTGTGGGAATCACATTTGTTCAACAGTACGTATAGTGCTTGCCTAAGTATTACCGTTCTCCCGGCTTTACTGAAAACCATACTGACATTTTCTTCACAGTATATCTTCAAGTTTGTCATGCAACTAGTGCTGTGCATTGTGCCAATAGCCGTATACTTGATTGCTAAAAAACAGATTAAAAACACTAGCCTGGCGTTGGTTGCGGCTTTATTCTTCATCTTCCAAGCTCAGTTCATGTTCGAGTTCCCAGCTCTAGTTCGACAACAGTGCGCACTATTGTTTTTCGGGCTCATTTTTGTCGCCTCCTCTAGTGAGAACCTGTCTAGTTTTGCAAAAAAGACACTCGTCCTTGTTTTTGGGGTTGGAATGGTGGTGTCCCATTACTCCACAGCTTATGTCTGCCTTGCTTTCTTGGCTATCTACACAATAAGTAAGCTTATCTTAGGGAACATTACTTACTACAAGACGGGGATAAATTCTGGCAAGAGCAGAGCGACAACCTGGGTTCTCACCCCGTTGGCTCTCGTGATATTGTTCTTATTTGCATTCTTCTGGTATGGTGAAACGTTGCAGTCAACAGGCGGAGTAACGCAAAAACTCTACCAAAGTGTCACGAGCTTCGATACATTTTTTAGTGCCGACTCAAGAAGTAGTTTTATTTCTCAAGACCTTCATATTGGAAGCCAGAATAGTAACGACGACACTCTGAATTCTTTAGAAAATGCCTCTGCAAAAAAAGGTAGCTATGGGCAAGCAGCGAGTCAGCAAAGTAACATCTACCCTACATCTCAAAGTGCGCCACAAGTAAACTCGAAGCTTCAACTCGTGACGGAAGACATGGTAAATCTGATTATGCCAACATTGCTTAAGGTAGTGATAGTTGTTGGGGCTGCTGCGATGGTAGTAGGTTCGGTTATGAAGCGTCGCATTATTGATGATGGTCTATTTGTTCTAAGTGCGGGCATGCTATTTCTATTGCTAGTTATTCTCCCTACTCTTTCACAGGATTACAACCTTCAAAGGCTTTACCAGCAGTTGTTGATAATCGTGTCGGCGAGTTTTGTAGTTGGAGTGCAAGTTTTACTTACAAAGTGGAGGCAAGCTACCCTTGGCGTAAGTGTCGTGCTTGCCTTGTTGTACTTTGTAACAACATCGAATCTAGTAAGCCAGTTGGCTTTTGGCAGATCTGACATCAATCTATCGAATAGTGGTTTGGGGTATGACAAATTCTATTTGTCAGATGATGAAGCCTCGTCACTCAATTGGCTACAGGATGTGTACATGTCACCTTTGCCAGTTAATCTTGATACTTACGGAAAGCTTCACGCTGAATCAATCACGACTCTCAACAATAGTAGACTTATCCAAGGAATGCTACCAACCGAATTGTATAAAGATGGCTATGTATATGCGACGAACACGAATATTAATAAGAACTTGGTTTTTGATACGTATGGTAATCAAGAAGTCACATACAATTTCCCCGCTCAATTCTTGAGCCAAAGAAAAAATTTGATTTACTCAAACAAAGATAGCGAGATATATCGGTGAAAGTCTTGATAGTGCCCAAAGGCCCCAATCCATACCAGGAGCTCCTCTACTCGGAACTTAGGCGGATGCAACCCAATGATACGTTTTCATATTTGAAGACCTCCAGAAAACGCTTTGCTTTCTACCCCATAATATTTTTAATCAAGCGCTTCCAGGGTTATCAAATTCTTCATATCCATTGGTTTGTTTTTAGTATTAATAGCAACTGGCGAATGGTCAAATATGTATCCTATCTTTATACAGTGACATGTATATTTATGCCTAAACTACTCGGCTATAGAATTGTTTGGACTGTTCATGAAGTTATTCCGTATAACGCGTGTACATCGAATGATGTTTCTGTCGCAAAGATTTTATCCAGGATTTCAGATGCAAAGATCGTACATTCAAAATCTACAATTTCTCAGATGCGTGTGATGGGGCTCAGTACTCGCAATACGATTCTCATACCCCACGGCAATTATAAGAATGCGTATTCCGACAACCTATCTGCTAGCGAGTCACGTAAAAGACTAAAAATAAAATCGCATGAAATGGTGATTCTTTTTTTTGGGTTAATCCGCCCGTATAAGGGGGTTGACCAGCTCCTAGATTCCTTCGGAAATCTGAAAGCCAAGTTTCCGGACCTTCACTTAATCATTGCAGGAAAGTCTCGAGATGAAAAAATGAGCCTTCAGATACAACAGGTCGCGAAAAACGGTAATGTAATTTTTGTGAATGATTACATTGAAGATACCGAAGTTGGTAAATTCTTTAAAGCAGCCGATGTGGTATGTTTGCCATTTAAAACAACGACAACTAGCGGGTCGGCACTTTTGGCGTTGACGTTTGGTAGAGCATTAGTAGCACCAAAAGTCGGCTCTTTAGTTGATTTGCCGTCGAGCGTAGGATACTTCTACGACCCAGCGGATAGCACTGCACTTGAGAAAAATATTGAAAAGGCCATTAAGAACCGACAGGAAGTACGAATTATGAGTAGAAACGCAAAAAGATATGCCAATTCGTTATCGTGGTCGTCTATTGCCGAAAAGACACTCCAACTATACTCGAGCGTCCTCAAGCCTCATGTACCCAGAAGGTATCGAGATGAAAATGATTAGCAATCTGCTTGACACCTTAACCTTAGGGTCTGACGAACATCGTATAGGAGGTACTATAAGAAAAATATATTTTGGCATCTTCTATAACACAACTTTCATCGTCAATTTAACCTTTACACTAGGAGGTGTTAGTGCATATCTCGGGTTATTATTGTCGCAAGACAGCCTGACGACCAACAAGGTGCTGGCCCCTCTTGGAATTGGGCTACTGAGCGCTTACTTCTATAACTTAATCTATATTGTTAACGATATTGTTGACTGGCAAAAGGACAAAAAGAATAGCGCAGCTAAATTTACAGGACGACATGTTCTAGGGAAGGACTATCTATACTGGCTAATAGGTGGCTATTCTCTGGTCCTAGGTATACTAGCAGACTTATCAGAACACAGACTCTTCATCTTATTTCTCACATACGCTCTTGTTCTCATCTCTTTGTCCCTGATTCATTCTTATTTCTATAAAACGAAAATCATAACGATATTTCTAGAAAGGTGGCTGAAGCTTTGCTCACCATTCCTTATCTATTTTTTCGTGACAAGTAGCGATATTGTGCCTATTTTGGCTTCACTTATGCTCATCTTCCCATTAAGTTTTGATTTCGACTACTCGCTTCGGGGATATCTTAAAAAGTTGGGTTTGAGGATGGATCTTCGTTACACAACTTATGGGCTATACTGGCTACTAGTTGGCGGTACTTGTTTAATCTCAGGGATTTTTGTGAAAGATTACTCTCGAATCTTAGCTTACGCGACTATATATTTTTCAATAGTCGCCCTTACTCACTTGATGTCGAGAAAACTGCCTTTCAGTTTTCTGCATAATCGATATAAGAAAGAAGTCGCATTACAAAAAGAGCGGTTGTTAACCTATGGATTGTTACAGGTTTTTGTGATAATCCTAAGTATTGTATATGCTGCAGTCCACTGATAGATTTTTAGATTTTGACGGCACTCTTGTTTGTGAAAACTCGTCTATTGTGCTGATTGAGGAGCTTTTTGCGAGAGCAACGACTACACGAGAGAAGTTCCTACGTACACTAATCAAGCACCAATCTGAGTTCCCAGTAAGAATACTAATAGGCTTAATTAGAAGACTGACTAAGGAGCGTGATGTAGTCCTTAGCATTATATTGAAGGTATATCGCCATAAAATCTCTCGCTATGAGTCCGATATTTTTGTTGCTGTTGCAAAGCGCTTAACACTCCAAGAACTACCTTCTCTTTCAGAAGGACGTTTTACAATTGTTTCGACAGGCCTAACGCCGGTCATCGAATCGTTCCTTGTACTTCACGACGAACTAAAATGCTCCGAAATCTATGCTTCAGAACTCACTTTAAAACCCTGGCATGTCAAAATCATGTCTCTTATGGATAAGGAGCGGGTTATCTCTCAGAAGTCAGTTATTCAATATATGACAGACAGTAAGAAAGAAGCAAAGATGCTTTTAAAGGATGGAGTCTTCCATAGACAAGACACATTAACCGATCAACGTCTAAAAAATGTAATATATAAGCTAGAGAAAGACTGATCAAAAGAGAAGGTTATTCGCAATACCGACTCTTCTATTCTCGGGTTATACGCTACGGTTAAGTCTTAAGAAGTATTTAACAATTCCCGCCAGTGTGCGTATGCAACCAATGTAGACTTGTCTAAAAGCAAATTTTGTAATGTAAATGTATCTATTGCCAATATCGAAGTTGCTATCAATAAATTCCCCATGCTTTTTAATGAACGCCCAATTGTTGCGTATAACCCATTTTGACCTAATCAGACCGTCATGTGTATGAATACCGCCTTTGTCGTTTTTTATAACATAGTTAAAACTAACAGCGTGCGGACATGAGATTAATTTATAGCCTTTTTCTAGGCAGCTAATTTGAAAATCAGTTTCTTCACGCCAGAAGTTAACCTTATATATCTCGTCAAACCTAACTTGTTTAAACACGTCCGTCCTGAAAAGCATCGGAGACGCTATCATCAGTTGGCTTTGATCATTCTCGATTCGCATGCTTGTATTAATCTCAATTCGTTTTAAGTTTACGGGGTTACCGGGGAGCTTATCTGTGCGCCGTATCGCCTGTTCGGCGCTTTCCCAGTCAAATCTAAAAATGTTTCTGCCACTTATTACGTCTGCATGGGTCTTCTGCAGGTGGTTCAGTAATACTGAGAAGAAAGCACCTGTTACCTCGAGGTCATCTTCAGTACTAAAAATGTAGTCATACTTAGCTGCACTAATGCCTCTGTTCCTCGAGTAAGGTATGCCCCGATTCGTTCCGTTGTCGACATAAACAAGTCGCGGTTCCTTTCTTGCTAAACTCTCAAGGTACTCCTTCGTCCCATCTGTGCTGCCGTCTATTACAACTATTATTTCTCCTACCTCTGGATACTTCAAATACATTGCAATTGCTTTTTTGAGAAAGCGTAATCGATCTTTCGTGGGTATAACAACAGAGACAACTTTATGCATATTCTATCTCCACGGAATCAAGTGATTTAGTTGATTTGACCTTTTAAGCATAAAGATACAGCCACCTACAAACAAGATTGCGTTGACGACTTCGCCTAACATCCAGCCGATTGCGATCCCCTGCAAGTTATGAGCAAAGAAAAGACAATAGACAAGGACAACAAGTGCATTCGCAGCATTAACAAAGGTTAAATAAAATACTTTCCTATAGAGCGCAAGAATTGACCCAGTAATATAGTTAGCCACACCGATGAGCGCAAAAACACTCATTAGCCTCAAAACGCTCGCTGCAGACACGTAGTCATGACCAAATAATTTGAGGATTAGGTTTGAGAACAAGATAATGGCAATTGTTAATGGAACCATGATCCCATACATTGCGGTAGCGGCTTTCTTGACGAAACTCATGACTTCATTTGTTGCGTTTGCCATCTCTGCGAACATGGCTTGGTTGATTGAAGAACTAACTGTTAGCATGAAGTTAATTATCTGCATTGCTGCGTACCAGAGTGCTCCATCGATTGGGCCTAGACGAGCCACAACAATAACAGGCAAAATGCTTGCAGGAAGGCCACCTACCAAGTCAGATGTGTAGCTTCCGAATGCAAATCGCCATTTGCCTAACATACTCGATCGTGTTGGGCGTGCCTTAAAACTGAAGCCGCTCGCGCGTAGAATAAGTATTGATACAAGAACCGCCATGAGAGCTCCCAGCAACTGTGAACTGAATATGCCCATAAAACCAAAACCAGTCATCATTACTGGAGTAATTAGCTTTGTGATGTTGAAAGCCGAGTTTTCGGTTAAAGTGCCTACTGCGGTACGCATTGCCACAAAAACATTATCAAAAACAGACTTGATAGATAGAATGAACGCCGAAGCGATAAAAACCAGAGCGGTTACAGAACTTGCATCCTTAATTCCGAATGGCTTAAAAAAGAGTGTCAGAACTATCCCGATGATAACCGACACACAAGCCACAAGAACCAACCCGGTCATGAGGTCTTGCGATTTGGCATTAGACTTACTCAGAAATCTTGTGATTGTCCTGTTCATACCAACATTCGAAAGTGAAGTAGCTAGACCAAGAGCGCCAATCAGTGAGGTGGCATAGCCAAGATCTCTCTGGGAGTATAGGTGCGTGCATATGATTACAAATAGAAAGCCTGTAATGGAAGTTACACCGAGGTTTGCTAGAAGGAAGACAGAATTTCGATAAAGACTGTCATGCATAAAATGTCGCCATACGCGTACCACGATAGATTTAAGGACGCCGTATATGTTACTGCGAAGCTTTGCCATGAGGGCTTACTCTCGATTTAGAAGGTATACTTGGTGATACTCGGAGCATCCAACGATAACTTACCGACCAGAAGATCACTGTGTAAATGATAAAGAAGATCATCCCGGCGTATGTGTGAAACAAACTAAATGCAATTTGTGGGTTAACATAATACCCACCTAGAATTAGGCCGAAAACACGTAAGATATTGAAACCAAAAAGAATTACCAGCGCAGGAGCAAATATAGATAGATATCTTCGATGGTCAAGTTTGTGCCAGTCTAATGCACCCACAAGTGCATAAAAGGCGGTAAAGAGCGCAATTGAGTCAATGCCAGAGCAATACTCTTCAACATCAATACCAAACTTATTGAATAAAAGTGTGCGAGGTGCGATATATGTAGCGTGAATTCCGATTATTGCCAGGAGCTCTTTTACGCACCTCAATACAATACCGGCGAGGATCCTCCATAAACCGTAAGTTAGGTAAAGAAATCCAAAGAATATTACTGCCATAATGATGGATAGCCATATTTCTTTCGAGTAAGTTTTTAATAGAATCTGTAAGTTTGCCGTTCCAAAACTCCCAAACATTAATGCGATAACAAGCAAAATAATTGATAAGTGCGTTGTGATCATCCAAGGGTAGTTGGCGTTGTTAGCGATGAGCTGATCCGTTCCTAGCCATGCCGTAATAAATAGACTAATAGCTAACACTATCCATAAGGTATTGATGAGATCCCATTTTTTGAAATTGGGATGATCGCCCCTTTTTAGCACTAATATGAGAAACGCCAGGGTCCCGAATAAGAGTGATTTACCTGCCCCACCGTATATTTGGAAGCCATCCTTCCCCACTAATCCGTTACTTATAATGTGTGGCCCCAGAATAGCCGATGCGGTTACAAAGCATAGTAAAAAGACTGCGGAGCTTTTAATAATTGGCCCAGCAGTCTTGAGGTTTTTAGAAATGTACTTTTTAAATCGTTGCACGCTGGTTACGTCGGCGGATCATAAGGAATGCACCACTGCCCATTATAGCAGCGATAACACCCTCTATGAGGCCGAACTCTGGAACCGCGACACTTGTAAGGGCTACATTAAGCCAAAGACTATGACACATCTTGTATTTCCCAATGTTCTGACCACTCTCAGATCCCTTTGAGGCTGATACGGTGACTGAGCTGTTAACCTTACACTGTTTATTCTGGAATGTAACAGTGTAGTAGCCTGATCTGCTAGTCTTTGCATGCTTGGTATGGTTATCACATGTAACGGTCACCTGCGCATTTTTAATGTGCTTACCATTCTCGGTGACGATTCCGCTAACGGTTACATGCTGTTTGTTTTGCATCGAACCCCAATCACTATGCGCAGACGCACTCGCGAAAGGTACCAATACCAACATCAAAGTGCTTAGAACTAAAACCAGAAATTTTCTCACTGCCGACTCCCTTGCGCGTCTGTTGTCAGATATTAACTATTTGTCAAAAGTATGTTCCTATAACAGATTAATGTCAAGTGACTCTGGCACTTTTTTGACAAATTTAAAACCCGCGATACATCAAGTGTTTCGCGGGTTTGTTAGTCTCCTTTTGTAAGTTTAGAGCTGAACCACGCCCTGCTGTGCATGCTGTTTGCGACGGATGATCAGGAATGACCCGCTCACCACACTAGCCGCTACGATACCTGCAGCTAGGCCGAATTCAGGGATTGATACGTTCACGAGTGCCACATCAAGACCTTTGACGCCAGACTTCCTGTCAGGTGCGCTATTCTGTCCGCTTGCTGAACTCTTGCTTGCCGATACTACTACCTTGTCGCCAGGCTTGCACTTGTTTGGATTAAGGCCGATAAAGTAGTCACCTAGGCCGACTTTCGAGGACGAAGTTATGCCACTGCCACTAGCAATCGGGCCGCCTTTCTTGTTGTAGCAGGTTGCTGTGACAGATGCGCCACCAACTGGTTTGCCGTTATCAGTAACCTGGCCAGATGCGATGGTCGAGGCTGCTGTGGCTGCTGCTGCGGGTATCAAAACCATTGCCATAGCGCTTGTTAGCATAAGTAATAGTTTTTTCATGGAAGACCTCCGATCGTTTCCGGTTGAATGATGTAGCTGTATATACAGTGATCCTGAAGTACTACTTTGTCAACGAAATATAGGTATAATGTCAAGACCAGCCTGTGTATAAGTACTTATTCTAGTGGGCAACAAATGTCGCTAGGATACTCAGGTATACGCATTTAACGACAATATTGAGAAAACCTGTCGTTATAAGGTTCTTTCGAAGAGAGTAAGAGATCGACAGGACAGCACCCGACAGAGCTGCAAAGACTAAATTGGCGCTCAACGCCTGGTTGCCGGTATGCATGGCTACGAAGAGACTTGTTGTCAGAGTGAAGGCCACCACAGGACTTACGAGTTTGTCAGCCTGATGCTGAATTAGACCCTGGAAAAGGAGTACTTCACCCACTGCGAACAGTAAGGTATCCGCCATGGCCCGCCAGAAAGGAATGGCAAGAAGGGGCGAACTGTGGGGCAGCATCAGATAGCCAAGTGCACTCAATCCTTCACCGACGACAATGAGAGCAGAAGCAAACAGTGCCAGACGATTCCAATCTATTTTGATGTGTAACTTCTCTGATTTCGGATTGTCGACCCTAAAGTGTGACCAGACAATGAGGCCTGTCACCAAGATGGCTTCGTAAAAGACGATGATCTGATTAAAGCCATGTATGCTGGCAGTAATAATGGTCACAAAATCGACAAACGGGATGATAGCTATTGCCAAAAGGAGCTTTCGCAGGCGGCTATTTAGAAGTGAAGCGATTGCAAATGACAGGAATACGACTGGATCGATGTAAACTGCAAGCTCGGGTTTTCTAATAGAAGTGACTTGAGCAGCAACTATTGCAGCCATAAGTACCAAAATGGCTGCCAGTTGCTTACCTACCGTCAGTCGTCCTGCCACTTTGCTCTTCTTCGCTCTTGAGTCCGGTCGAATCGTCTTTAAAGAGCTCTTGACGCGAAGTGGTAACCAAGAATGCCTGTCCCAAGAGAATGTTAGTTCGAACCTAAGCACAAGACTCATTGCCTACGCCTTTGTCTTTCGTTGATCGACTAACAGCAAGGCGAAAACGATCAGGCCAACCCCAAGTAGAAAGAATGGATAGTATGATCTGAAATAAAGTCCAGCAATGAGAAGGAAAAAAGGATAGAACAGTTGGAGATGACGTCGATCTGACTTTGGTCGTTCACTATAGGCAATTTCAAAAACGACCAAGAAGATGATCAGAAGAATAGTCACCATGATCTGGGCCGTATGCGCAACACTAGCAGAGATCTGCATTTGATGTCCTAAGAACACAGGAAAAGATCCTCAATAACAGATATATACTAGCATAATTAGGCAGTACGGTCAATTAGATGGTCGGATATAATTCAGTCTAGGCTGACATTTTTTTTGCCGAGACGCTATCCTTAACGATCATGAATATGAAGAGCGAGATGAAACTAGTCGTGAAGCATATGGCCCCGAAGGTATCTTCATGTGGCCATGAGGCAAAATGAGTCAGGTGCATGCCAAGAGTCCGTGGGTGGAAGACGGCGTTCTCGGCGATATAAAACCATCCAGCAAAACCAAAGAAGAAACAGGTGAATGAAGCAGCCTTAACAAGGCGTAATGTAGCGTTTTTCATATTCATCATTCTAGCATGGACCCCATGTGCTATATAATTGCGGCTATGAACACACGTAGTATCGTCGGAAAGATCATCGGTGCGGTCGGTGCTGTAATTGTTGTCATAGGTATATTCTTCAAGTGGGCCCAAGGTGTAACAGGCTTGAAAACGCCCATAGCTCGTCTCGCCAGTGCACAACCACAGCCATCACCACATCAGATATCTCATTCGATGGGGCTCGTTTTTGCCGCATGGGCACTGCTACTTCTGATCTGTTCAGTTTTTGGAAGACGTATGCTCGCCTTCTTCTTCGCATTCTGCACGCTTGCTACGGTTCTACTTTGGGCGGGCATGATGTATCTTTACATCTCACCGAGAAGCTTCGGGGTTCACAACATCCAGATAGGAGCTTGGATTGTGGTCGCTGGAGCAGTCCTGACCCTTATAGGTTCACGTATCATCCCGAAACGGCGAAAAGAGTAACCAAGTTATCTTATGGCACCGCTATTTCTTGCTTTAGGTACATTTGTATCAACCATGTTCGGGGGTCTATTTGCTCTTAGAAACAGGCGTGCTCTTCACTATGTTCTTGGTTTTACAGCCGGAGTCATAATGGGAGTATTCACATTTGATCTATTGCCTGAGATCTTCCGCCAGATTCAGGCTAACAATATGGCAACCACCGTCCCGACGATCGCTCTCATCAGTGGTTTTCTTCTCTTTCATATCGCCGAGAAGTCGATCCTACTCCACCACGCACATGAGACTGAATATGGTAAGCATCATCATCCTCAAGTCGGGCTGTTATCGGCACTGGCTCTCAGCGGTCATAGCTTTCTGGATGGCGTTGGGATAGGTCTTGGTTTCCAGGTTAATGCGGCCGTAGGCCTTGCCGTAGCGATTGCGGTTATCGGACATGACTTTGCCGACGGGATGAACACCATCACGCTGATGCTGACCAATAAGAATGGGACGCGGCGCTCTAAGGTTCTCCTCTTTGTCGATGCGGCTGCCCCCGTTGTGGGTGTACTCTCAACCAAGCTGATTCACCTATCACCCGCCAACCTCGTGCTCTACCTCTGTTTCTTTGCTGGCTTCCTGCTCTACATTGGAGCTAGCGACATCTTACCGCAGGCTCATGAAGAAAATTCCAATGCGTTGACCATTATCCTGACGGTCACAGGCACTATCTTCATGTTTATCGTGACTCGATTTGTCTAAGATTTTCTAGGAGAAGCGGGAGTCCTCGCAAAAAACCATGGATACCATGCAGCCAATCGGTGTCTCTTTAACATCCCCCCGAGACTCAAGATGGCAATGGTCAGCGGAATATACTGCCACTTCCAACCGAACGCCAACGTTGCGTAATCCCAGGCAATAAGAGTCCAAACACTAAAGAGGAACGGTACGGCGAGCGCTGAATGGAAGCGATTGAGTGTGTTTGTCGTCGGCACGAAGAAGATGATGATACCGGCCAGAATGCCAAACCCTAACATTGTCAGCCCAATCCATAGCGCCAGATTGTGACTGAAGACAAGCCCTGAGATTCCGCCTGCACAGAGCAGAAAGTCTGAAACTCGATCAATGTGCCCGCCAATTGGCGACTCGGCATGCAGTAGCTTGGCGGCTAAGCCATCTAAGAAGTCGGTCATGAGAGCGGCGATAAAGATCCAGAAGCCGATGGTCCATTGCCCCTCGAGGCCGTATGTGGCCACCCCGATGGCCAGAACGCCTCGTGAACTCGATAAGAAGTTTGGTAGCCACTTGAGACTCACAATCGATTGCCTCGCCTAACCCTATAACTATACAGGATTCAACGTTATTCTAACTACTGTTTATCGATGGGAAGCTTCAACCGGCGCTTCCGAACGTATGGCTTCTTGGCATTACTGATAGCTCTTGAGAATTTGCGCTCAGTCTCGTTATCGGCATAACGAGCAACAGGCGGAGTTAAGAGAACGTGCGGATCCGACTCTTCATCAAGGTTGGTGATAATCTCTATGGCGTGTTTTTCGATCAGCCACTCCCTGCCGGGCGCGGTTTCGGCTAGAGCGGTGGCATGGACGCCACCAGATGGCAGTGGCACCTCTTTGACAATGGTTAGTGGGCTGACAACGAGCGAGGTACCTTGAGGTAGCAGCTCGTTGGTGCGGTTAATCAACTTCTCGGCGTCAGGAACATTATCGACGAAGAGCTCAATGGCCATGCTGTGAACCCCTTTAAAAGCAACTTGGACTCCTTGGATGTTCTGGTTGGCCATCCAGACCACTTCCCCATTGAGGCCTCGGATCTTGGTCGATCGAAGGGTGACGCGCTCAACCACTCCTTGTACTTCTGGGAATGGCAGAATGGTGATTAGGTCCCCGACTCCGAACCACTGTTCGGCCATCATGCTGCCACCAAAAGCCAAGTCCCTGAGAATTGGGCCAAGGATACCACTCGCAAGCAACAAGATCAGGGCACTTGCTCCGACGAGGGCGGTCGGTTGCTGGTTGGGATGGATGATGATCCACCAGAAGTAGAGAGCGAAGACAACGACAACCAGCTCGACTAAAGCGGTACTCAGAATCAGCAACGTTTCAATACGGCGGTACTTGTTTACGCGTGCAATGTCGTTAGACTTGTCTGCCCGGCGACCGAATAAGATGCTCAGTGATCTCAAAAATCGAGAGAGAATCTTGCCGACGAGATCTCCGACAACTAGGGCGACGATAAGATAGGTCAACGAGCGGACATTGAAGACTGAATTCGAGACGGATTTAAGTGTATTCGTCGTCTGGTTAAGATTGATCGGGCTGTTTGAGGCAAAATATGTTAATTCGGGATGGAAGAGCATATCTTCTAGTGTATCACTCCCTTAAACCTAAGAGGCCTTAGCAGTCTTTGTAGTTGGTGTGACTTTGCTGGTGCAGTACATGCAGCGGGTAGCGGCGATCGGGATACTGCTCAGACACTCCGGGCACTTTCGAGTCCCCGGCTCTTTATTGCGGGACGAATAGGCCAACAGCTTGTTGATCGGTTGGACAACGAAGAAGAAGACGATCGAACTGACGAGCAAGAATGAGATGACTGCATTGAAGAAGTCGCCGTACATAAACTTGCTGGTATGGAACGTAAAGAATGAGTTAGAAAACTGCTGCTTCCCATAGAAAGCGCTGATGAGAGGTGTCACCATATCCTTAACGAGCGAGGTAACAACCCCGTTAAAGGCGGCACCGATAACGACGGCAACGGCCAGGTCGACCGTATTCCCTCTTAGGATGAACTTCCGAAAGTCTTTGAACATTGGGGGTCATCTCCTTATTAAGAGATATAGTATCACTTTCTATCTAAACAGTTTATCAGGTATAGTTTAGGGCAGTGGTACGAGTCAGTGAAGAACGATTCAGAAAGATGGTCACCGAGGCCGTCGATAGCTTGCCTGAGCGTTTCGGAGAGCATATCCAGAACGTCATCTTTGTCGTTGAGCGAGAGCCTAGTGATGTGCAGCGAGAGAAACTCCGACTCCGGGGCGACAGCCTCCTCTTCGGGCTCTACGAAGGTGTTCCATTAACTCGACGTGGCTCAGGCCAGACCTTTCTTCTGCCGGACAAGATAACTATCTTTATGGATGCCTTGCTCTTCGTCAGCGCTACCGTTGCTGATCTGCAGGATAAGATTAAACATACCGTTTGGCACGAAGTGGCCCACTACTTTGGACTGAGCCACGCTCAGATCGATGCCCTGGATCGCAGGCGCAAGGAAAATTCCGCCTCCTGATATTGCCTAAGTACCGTAATAATGTTATGGTGTTGCCGTTATGGATGAGACATTAAGAACCACTAGAGAGATGACGTTCAGCTTTGGTCCAGCGCTTTTTAATCGTTTCATAGACATGGCGTTACCCCTAGCTGGTACGTACGCACATCAGCTGACACTTCTGGACGCCAGACTACTTGCTGGCAGGGCGACCGCAGAAGGTGAGGTGGCTGGCCGTCGTGGCAAGAGTGCCGAACGTATCGCAGCTATTGCGGCTAGTGATGAAGTTACGGTTGGGATGTATCTTGGGCGAATGCAAGGGGCTATTGCAGTAGTGCGCGCAGGTCAGGCAGCCGGTGAGGTCCAGACGCTCACCATCCTTGAGCGACGCAAGCGCAATCTTGGTCAATGGCTTCTTCGCCGTCCGGGTTCCCCTGGCAGACGACTCGTCTACCACTACCCACCCGAAGAAACTGCCTAAGCGAAGTATTTTGCGAGAATGCCCTGAACTTTCTGCCAGGCATCCATTGCCGCCTCTTTGTTGTAGGCGTATTTATTGGTGTCGTTGAAGAAAGCATGTCCACAGTTCGGGTAGACGGTTGCCTCGAATGAGACACCGGCCTCTTTCATATCTTCTTTCAATTTTGGTAGAGCACTGATAAGATTCTCATCCTTTTCGCCATAAAACGCATAGATCGGGCACTTGATCTTTCTCAGCTCATCGACTGACTGTTCGGCGTGCCCGTAGAAAGGCAAGGCTACCTTGAGACGTGGCTCAGAGATCGCAAAACTGAAGCTATTTGAGCCTCCGAAACAGAAACCGGTGGTAGCAACCTTTTGGTTGGTGTCTTTATGCTCAAAGAGATAGTTAAAACAGGCTTCAATCCGACCAAGTGTCTTCTTGCTAAACTCAGGTGAGTGGGCTGGGGTTAGCATACCTCGCACCTTTGTCTGGACACTGTTGAGCTCCTCAGGTGTCGAAGCCGGATTAAAGAGGCCTTCTTGGATTGCCTGTAGCTCGTTCTTCGGCATGTTATCGATATCCAGTTCAGTAAACAGATTCGGCGCGACGGCCACATAACCGATCTCTGCATATCTATCGGCGACGCTCTTAATGTGGTCGGAAAGTCCCCAGGCTTCGTGGATAACAATCACACTACCCTTTATCTCGCCTGTTGGTGTGGCTAGGTAGACAGGTAAGGCACTCCCTGTTACGTCAATATTGATCATCTCTCCCATAGTCTGATTCCCCCTCTCTTCTATCAAGTATATACGTGATTTGCTACTAACTGCCGATGTATCCGCCCATGTACTGGAGCGAGATAAGAGTCCACAAGATAACTGACAGGGTCAGCACGATCTGATAACCAGTCGGGCTCTTCCGAAACTTGTCATAAAACATCAGTGGGACCGGGAAGGCCATGAGGATGTAGCGATTGTAACCACCAAAAATACCGCCAGCCAAGGGTATGACGGCGTAAAGAATCGAGTAGATAGCCCAGTTTCGTCGGCGACTCCACCAGTAGTAAGCAGCGATAATAACGAGCGCCCAGAAGAAGTAGTTTGATAAGTGGGAATGATCGGCCAAGTGATCGATGATGTTACCACCTTGTTGGGCCCAGCCTTGTGACTTCTGAGCAGTGATAAATGCCAGCGGCTTATGGAATTTTTCGTACAGGTAAACCATATAGGTGACAAGGCCGAGCCCTCCGATAACAAGTGTCCAGAAGATATGAATCAGTCTCTCTTTCTTCTCGTAGAGGATGAGGCAGACCAAGATAAGCGTCAGTACCCCGTTATCGTGAGCTGCAGTCGATAAGAATGAAAAGGCCATAGCCGGCAGATACTGCTTCTTCAAGGCATAGTAGATGGCAGCCAGCGAGACAAAGGCGAAAAGGCTCTCTGTGTAGGTGGCAATTAGAAAAATGGCTGTCGGGAAGAGGATGAAGAACAGGACCGCTCGCAGAGCTTCAAGATTGTTCTTCACGTTGAAGAGCTCTTTGACGATCTTTAGGTAGTAGTAGACCGCCCCAACCAGACAGGCCCAGGATATGATTAGAGCGCTATCGAGAGCTGAAGGAATGACTTTATGGAAGGCTCGGATAAGTAGCGGATAGACTGGGAAGTAGTTGGTTAGATGTATCTTCTGGTAACCGTTTTCAGCAATGTGGATGTAGATCGGCCCATCGTGATTGGCCATGTAGCGGAGTGGGTTGTGCGGTTCCAGGTGGTAATGTGAGGCATGGACTGCTGACGGGAGGACGATCTTATTGTTAATCCAGCCGAGCGTCACGCCAACGATAACCAAGACGACGACCGTCACGAGTGCAAGCAACAACTCATTGGATGAGATGGTATGGCTAATCTTCTGCCATCTGTCTTTAACAACTGGCGGATAGGTTATATGACGGTTCGGAGTGTTCATGGTGCGCCTTTAAACTACACCTGAGGATATGCCTATTTACAGATATGCGCAAGTCTTGGATGGCTCCTTTCTGATACAATAAGCGCAAGTTCTTTGTAACGAAACCAAAAGGCATGGAAAGAATCAGACGAATCAGTCGGAGGCTCGATCACTACCAGCAGCGACATCCGTTCCTCGCCTTTCCGTTAGCCGTTGTTAAACGTTATAGCGAAGATTCGGCAAGTAACCAGGTCGCTTTGATCACCTACTACGGACTGCTCTCCCTCTTCCCCCTGATGCTGGCAACCCTGACTATTATTCAGAGGGTCTTTCATGCTAACAGCTCGATCAAGGCGCATATTACGGCTCTCGCCTTTCGGTACGTACCGATTATCGGTAACGAGTTGCAGCACAACCTTCATACGCTCCGCGGGCACAGGCTTGGGGTGACGATCGCCCTGTTGGTTGCCCTCTATGGTTCGCTCGGGGTTGCCAACGCCATTCAGAATGCGCTGAACCATCTCTGGTCGGTCGAACGAGTCGATCGCTCCAGTTTTCCGCATAATCTCTACCGCAACTTCGCCATTGTCTTTGCCGGCGGCGGCCTGATGCTGGGCATCAGCGCTATGAGCAACTACCTTGGCCATCTCGATGATCTTGGTCTAATCGCCCATGGTCTGGTCGTTCTGGTTACCTTCGCCGCCTATTTCCTGGTCTTTTTGATGGTCTTTCGCCTGGCTACTTCGCACGTGGTGGCTACCAAGAACTTTATACTAAGCGCAGCCTTCGCCGCCCTCGGCTGGCAGGTCTTGCAGGTCGTCGGCGGCTACTTGATCGTTCACGAACTCCACAAACTGAGCAGCTTCTACGGCACCTTCGCTATCTTTATCGGCCTACTCTTCTGGATCGCCATACAGGCGCAGGTTACCCTGCTGGCTGTCGAGATTGATGTCGTCAGAACGAGGCAACTCTGGCCGCGAACATTCCTGACTGCAAAGTTAACCGAGAAAGACGAGGATGTCTACCGGAGCTATGTCAAACGTGAACGCCGCCAACATTATGAGAATATCAGCGTCTCATATCCTGATAAGGATTAGGTTGCGTAAGAGAGCTTTCAGCTTGATTTTGCTATAATAACTAGCGATCTATGGCTAGGGTTGAAAAACAGTCAAATCTTGTCAAGGCGCTGCCTTGGATCTTTATCGTCGGTGGCATTATTGGTATTATCTCATCGTTCGTTATCACCCTCGATAAGTTCAAACTGGCCGAAAACCCCAACTATATTCCTTCTTGCAACCTCAACCCGATCGTATCCTGTGGCAGTGTCATGGCCTCACATCAAGGTTCAGCTTTCGGCTTCCCGAACCCCTTCATTGGCCTGGCTGCTTTTGCCGTTCTGATCACCATCGGCATGGCGATGCTGGCAGGTGCCACCTTTAAAAAGTGGTTTTGGATCGGGCTGGAACTTGGCTCTATCTTCGGCCTGCTCTTCGTTCACTGGCTATTTTATGAGAGCGTCTATCGTATTCACGCCCTGTGCCCGTACTGTATGGCCGTCTGGGTGGTTGTTATCGTCACCTTCTGGTATGTGAGTCTCTACGTCATCGAAGCGGGCTTCATAAATCTAAAGGGCAGCGCCAAGAAAGTTGCCGATCTTGCTCGCTCGCATCATATCGACATTGTTATTCTCTGGCTGCTAATCATTGCCGCCCTGATTCTCAAGCACTTCTGGTACTACTATCACAACCACCTGTTTTAGGCTGTACTACTGCTAAGGAGGCGATAGACGAGTTTAAGGGCAGGCCGGGGCGCTCCATCCTCGGTGTTGTATTGGCAGTGGACCGTACCGTTTGGCCGATCATAGACACCGGTATGTTTATACTGCGTACCATACCCCGCGAGGCGTGCACGGATGAGATCGTAGGCCGCATCGTAGTAGTCACCAAAGTCAATCGTGGGCGGGATTATCATCACCCCCTCAGGGTGGAGATGGTGATAGAAAAGGTCTCGCACAACTTTTACTCGGTCGGCTGGAAACGGGAAAGGTGAACCTTCAAAGTAGATCAGGTCATATCTCCTGCCGCCTGCCTCTCCGACGCCGAGTGTCTGATTGGCGTCTTGAAAAACCTCTTCGTCCTGGTTACCCCTATCTCCCCTATCCCTACGCAGGACGTTCACGACATCACTATAAAGACGCATAGTCTCCGGGCTATATATTTGATTGCCATAAAAATCTACACGCCCGGCGCGGTAACCAATAGCCATAATGAGTGGGAGTCTGCCAAGCGGGATCTTCCAAAGTTCGGCATTATCTGGTCGTGTGTCTTTGTAGCTGACGACAAGCATTGAGGGCGAACGATAACCGGCTGTGCGAATGGCGGCTTGACCTAGGCAGTCGGCCAACGCAAACGGTGTCGCGATCTCTACGAACTGAGAACTATCTTGTCCACTGTAGATTATCTGTTGGGCCGTTGCTAAGTCGACAGGTCCGGGTTGCTGTGAGCGTATGGCAAGATACCGTCTCAGGTCGCTATCGAGGCGGTCATGGGCACGATCAGTCAAAACGGCCGCCCTCCTAATACCCGCTATGTACAGCTCAAGCGCCTCCTCTTTGCCGGCGGCCATCGCTTCGTGTGCGCCGAGTCGGCGGTCATAACGTCGCCTCAAAGTCCCACTATGCCGTGCTAGGCGGCCGAGTTCTCTTGGCTCGCTTACACCAACCCTAAGAAGTGACGGAGGAATGTCTACTACTTGAATATGGCCACCCAATTGTTCGGCATCTTGACCTGCTTCCGGACCGGCTCCGCTCAAATAGTTACCTCCACGGAATATCTACATAAACTGTAGACCGTAGTGGAGAGTTGGTCAATTATGTGTCGGAAGTGAGCTTTACGAAGAGATCAACTAGCGATGGGTTACCAATAACAATCTCGTCGGTCAACCAGGTAACCGGCTGACCTTTCAGGCCGACGATCTTGGCACCAGCTTCAGTGGCGATTAAGAAGGCGGCCGCATTGTCCCAGGGCTTAAGGCCGTTATGGTGGTAGAGATCTAGTCTCCCTGAGGCAACGTCAATCATGATCAGAACAGCGCTACCGAGAACATCAACCCAGACATGACCAAGTTTTCGGTATCGTTCAAGATTAGCCTGCGTCCCGCCCTCATACGAGTTCGAAGTGCAGACCCTGGTGTTTGAGTCGAACTTACTGACGTCTGAGACGTGGATAGGCGCGCCGTTACAGGTGGCTCCCTGGCCTTTCTTAGCAAGATAGAGTCCATCCCGATACGGATCAAGAATACCGGCCAGCACGATCTCGCCCTGCTCGATGTAGCCTATTGAGATACCCGAGTAGGCCATACCTCGTTTGAAGTTGTTTGAGCCGTCTATCGGGTCGATCACCCAACCCGTTAGTTGATTTAGGTTGGCCTTATCCAGGGCTGCGTGATTTTCGGTCGTCTCTTCTGATATGACAAGGTCGTCTGGGAAGTCGGCCTTGATCGTCTCTATAATGACCCGCTCGCTGGCTAGATCGGCAGCCGTTACCAGGTCACCTGCCGTTGATTTGCTATGAACGGCTTCTTTGGCAGGGTCATGCTTAAGAATCTCCTGGCCGGCCGCTTTTAAGGCTTTGATGAGTACTTCTCGTCTATCCATACTTAAGTAATCTCGCAGATCTTGATCGTTCCGTCAACGATGATCGAATCCCCAAGAGTTCGATGCCGCAGATTTACAGGCTTGTGGGCGTGAGCTATCGTCACTTTTTTAATAGAACCGCTCTTCTTGAAAGTCTCTATGATGAAGTCGCGTTCAACGTTGACGTCGCGGTGGACGGTGTGATCGATGCGACCGTTATATTTGATAATCCCGAGGCCCTTGTCGTAGATGGCCGCACCCACCCATAACTTCGGTTTGCTAGAGGCTTTCTTGCGCCCTTTGGCGATACGATGTCTGGCCTGCCAGAAGGCGACATGGTCTCTAAAGACCGGCTGAGAAGTTGGCACACAGGCCCAGATTCGAACATGATGGCGCTTAAACGGACTTGTCGTAACGGGGATCTGGAAGCCATAATCCTGCCGTCTGCCAAAGAGGTACAGATTGTTGAAAGGAGCAGTCGGGTAGGGCTGGTTGAGAGCAATACTGATAGCGGCTTGGATGAAAGTTCTGAGTGAGGCCCTCTCTGCTTCGTGCCAGCCAGATTTCTCAAAGGCTTTGATGAGCTGAGACTCAGTCGCTACGAAACCAATATTGATCGGATCGACTTTATAGCCGTCAAGTGAGTAGGCAAAGGTTGGAATATGTTCTGGTCGCCAGACAATTCTATAAAGCCGGGTGACCAGCGGTATGAGAAAGTAGGCTGAGAGGATATAAACAACTAAGACTGCCAGTGCGTCAGGCAGGCGGTGGTCAAAGTAAGGCAAGAGTCCTTTGATGATGACGTATGCGACCCCGACTCCGATGAGCAGAATGACCAGACGGTTAAAAAGCCGTGCCACGAATGTAAAGAATAACATCTTGATCGTTTAGTTTTTACGTATTTAGTCGTCAAAATCCATAACCTCACTATACCCTACTCCCAAGCGGTTATATAGGGGTCTCTACGGGGAGCCGAATGTGCTACTATATAACCAATATGAAGGAGCTCAAGCTAGAAGTTGAGTCACGTACCGTCGTCAGGGTACTGTTGATCGTAACCGGCTTCGTCATCGGGCTGCTCATTCTCCGAAAGATCGCTGTTGGTCTTGAGCTTGTCGGTATCGCCTTCTTTCTGGCCATGGCTCTTAACCCGACTGTCAGTGCAATGGCCAGGCATTTTCCGATCAATCCTCAGCGTGGCCGCATTCTAGCCACGGGTGTTTCTTATCTTGTCGTAGTGATTATCCTCGGAGGTCTTTTATTCAGCATAGTGCCGACTATCTTCAGGCAGACGACCGCCTTTATTGAGACTGTCCCCGTCTTTATCCAGGACGTCCAGGACAGTAACGGTACTATCGGCCATCTCATTTCTAAGTATCATCTTGAGCAAGAGATCAATCGCAATATTGGCCAACTTCAAAACAACACCGCTTCCATCGCCAGTGATCTAGTCGGCGGAGTTAGCAAGATCACCGATAGTATCGTCAAGATCGCCACCGTGCTGGTCATGACCTTCTTGATGCTTGTCGAGGGTCCTCGCTGGCAGAAGTACTACTGGCGCTTCTATAAGGACGATAAACTACGAGCCCGACATCGGGAACTTGGGCACAGGATGTACAAGGTTATTACTGGCTACGTCAACGGTCAGGTTATTATTGCTGCCATCGCTGGAGCAATGACCCTGATTGTAATCCTGGTGCTCTCGCTCTTCTTTACGAACCTGTCATCAAGTATTGCTCTGCCACTAGCGGGCATCATCTTTGTAACGGCCCTTATCCCGATGGTTGGTTCACTAATCGGTGCCACCTTGGTCACTCTGCTACTGCTGCTCTACTCTATTCCTGCGGCACTAATCTTTCTCGCCTACTTCATCATTCACCAACAGTTTGAAAACTATGTCATCCATCCGATGATCCAGTCCCATACCATCAACCTCTCACCGCTTGGGGTTTTTGTGGCGGCTATTCTCGGCTTCTACTTACTCGGGCCAATCGGAGGTTTCGTAGCTATTCCGATAGCCGGCTGTCTCCATGTACTGGTTGTTGACTATGTTGGTCGGCATAACGTCCTAAGAAGCGCGAAAGACGTTGAGGAAGCTACCGTCGAGTAGCCTAAGTAGCGCATGCCATTTTTATACGGATTTCTCAGCTTCATCTCGCTGGTATTCGCTATTCTGGCATTCTCACGAGATAAGTTTATTCTCGGTTGGATAGGTGCCGCAGGTTTCGGCATCTTTATGGCACTCACCTATCTTACGCTTTAGAGAACGACGACATCTGGAGGATCCGCGCAGTAGAACAGGGCTTCGGCTTCTCGTGGCGGTACGCCCATACCGAGACCTTCAACCTGTTGCATAGCGGTTGGAGGATTGACGCATACCTCGTCAGGGGGTATCAGGTTTCGGTGCTCTACGTCGTAGCGATAGGCACCGACAATCAGAGTCTGCACGGGGTTGTCAGTCGCCGTGATAACAGCAGTACTAGTAGCGGCTATGGTTGCGACTATTCCAAGACGTACAACAGTCCAGAGCAGACGCTCCGGAATACGTCGTGGGGCCTCATGTCGACCCCGTCTCTCATGGCGAGGACGTTCAGCAGTTAACATAAGAATATTATATAATATACATAAGTATTATGCAAGTCTTGTACGATTGAGTCACATGTTATACTGAAGATATAACACGGAGGTGCGAGTTATGGTTATGTATGGTGTGAGTTCCACAGTACGTAATATAAAAAGCAAGACCCGTTTAGCTCTTCTTGGAGCAGTCCTAGGGGTGATAGGATTGGTCTCAGCAGTCATTCTGCCAATGGCAGCAAATGCAGCTGTCTCGTTTAACTACACCCTCTTTGGAGACGCCTCTATCGTTCAGCCAGGTAATGGCTCTGCAAATGCGGCTCAGATTGTTTCGGATAGTTCAGTGGCGCCATACTATGGTGGTGTTGATTTCGGTGTGCCTTCGGGTGTCACCACTCTCTCTACGCTTAATAATCTGAGTACTGACTACATGTTCACGAGTGGTAACTGTGGTCTTGGTGCACCAAGATTCGTGGCGACGGTTACCACCCCGAGCAACATGTCTGAAAACGTCAACTTCTACCTCGGGCCGTACCCAGATTACAACAACTGCCCGCAAAACGTCTGGTCTAATACCGGCAATTTGGCTTCGCCGACCAACATAGTTGACGCTTCTCAGCTCGGCGGCGGTTTCTATGAGCCATACGCGAGCGTCCAGTCGTCGTATGGAAGCTACCCGGTAACGGATGTCTTTCTGGTGACTGACGCCGGGGGAACCGGTGCGAATGCCCAGGTTGTCAAAATCGATAACTCTCAGGTGGATACAAACACCTACACCTATGAACCAGCTCCTACCAAGGATTCTTGCAAGAAGGGTGGTTGGATGAACCTAACCGACGCTCAAGGCCACTCGTTCAAGAATCAGGGTGACTGTGTCAGCTACTTCGCCAACGGCGGTGTGAACTAACCTCCGTCTGTTCATTTAGAACACTATTGTTGTGGATTTGTCATAGGGGTTATAAAATATCCCTATGGCTATGCCCGCTGAAGAGTTTGATGAACACGGTTTCGCGCAAATGCGAAACCAGCTCTCTTTAGAGTCACGAATGATTGACGTCTATGCGGCGAGTGTTTCAGCTCTTAGGGCGGACCTCACAGCTCGTGGTGTCGATGCCCGGGAGCCATCTGACGAGCTGCAGTGGTATGAACAGTCGACGCTCATAGACGATCGAGTTTTAGTAACCACTGCCCTCTTGGATGCTGTCGAGATGCGCCATACAGTGACAGGAGCTATCGTATCTGAGGAAGAAGTTAACCAGATCGCCGATGAGCTTGAGGTGCAGATCAACGGGGAGGTTAGCCGGCGTGATCAACAGTCTGTGGTGGAACAGATGCTTGGTCGCATCGCTGAGAAGATGACGTTCTTCACTGTCCTCAGAGAACTGGGAGGCGAAGATCTTATTACCGATGAAGAGTCAACTGCTGTAAAGAGAAGGCTTCAGGCGCAATGTCTGGCGCTTAATTTCGAGCCAGCGTGGCTTGAAGTCATCGATGATGCATTGCCCGGTGAACCCTTCGGGCCTGACGATGAAGCTATCCAAACGGCCATGGTGGCCGAGGTAACCGAAAGAGAGACGTCTGACGATGGTGAGTTGGAACGACGCTCAACTGCTATGAGAGACGTCCTGGAAAGAAGTGGTCTTGTAGTTGACTCAATCGGAGGGCTGCTAGCACTATCTCATCTGGCTACCCGCCATATCTGTCTAACGGAGAGATCTCAACCCGGCCAGCTTGACGGTAACTGGCCCGATGAGGTTGGCGCTGTTCTCAACCAATTTCAAATACCTCGAACAGATCACTGGCTGGCTATCGTGAATGGTAACTTTTTACAGCCCTGATTAGTCTGCGTCATAGGCGTACGGATCCGTGTTGGGTACGGGAGCTGTGATGGTCGAGTGGATAAGCGGCTGGCCCGCTGCTGTTACGACGAGTCCGCTAAAGGTACCCAGCGACTTCGGATCACTCCACTCGTTAGTCCCGTCACTAGCATAGAAAGCGAAACTGTGACTCCCAGCCGGCAGTGTCAGGGCGAGTGAGTATGTCTCACCCTTGGCTGCGGTACCAGATATATAGTTCATCAGGTGACTCTGCTTATCTATAACGACATAGACGTTGGTAGCCGAATTTAAACCGTGATAGATAGTCGAGAATGTAAAGGTTGTTGTCGTCGTGCCTGATGTCGGGCTGACCCCGGCCTTTTGCATAACGATCGGACTTATCGAGAAGCTATACCCTTGGAAGTCTTGCAGACCGCTACCATCATTGAACTCGAGCTGGAAGTAGTGGTCTCCTTGGCTGAATGCTGATGACGTGTACTGATAGAGCACGCCAGTACTCGGCGTCCCGCTAACAGCAGTCATTGGGTAAGCCTTACCATCTACGAGGACATTGGCAACAGTCGGGCTGAGACCCGATGGTGAGAGGTATGTCGTCTGGATAGTAAAAGGCTTACCTACCTGCCCTACCCCGTATGGGTCTCCGGCTGGTGACTTATCGGCGGTGTTGTTGAGATCAAATGGAGCCACGATTGGGCCACTAAAAGGAGTGCTATTGAGGGGTAGCTGGTAGTTGTTAGTCCCGTCACTAAACTGGAACGTGTAATTGTGCGACCCTGGTGCCAGGGTAGTAGTTGCCTCGTACTCTTCGACTCCCGTTCCGAGCGATGTCGTTGCTGTCATGGCGATCGGAGTGCCGTCGACAATGACGTTATGGACTGTCGGGGTGGTCGCGTCATTGTAGATGACAGCATAAGTAAACTTTGTGCCAGGCCCGCCTGCTGCCGGGGTGACGGTTGAGGCCTTGGCTCCCCCGACTGCCGCTGGAGCATCTTTCGGTGCCTGCAAGACACTCGAATAGCTGAGTGTCGGCTCAATGACTGTCGTGTTCGGTGTCTGGTTGAAATCGAAGTAGTCCATCAGGTCAGATGTGCTACTGAGACTGTCTCGTTGCCCGAGGCTTGGCAAATTAAAGTTTTCTTCGATGAACTTATCGAATGAGGCGAACTCACCTTGCTGAGAACTGATATAACCTGGTTTCGCCCACGGCGAAATAACAAGCAGCGGCACGCGCGGCCCGAGGCCTACCCCATCCTGCTGCGGTGGCGCAACGTGGTCGTAGTAGCCACCAAAGTCATCCCAAGTAACAAAGATAGCCGTCGAATTCCAGTCAGGGCTCTGCATAATGCCGTTAACGATTGAGGCTACGAAGTTTTGAGCTGCCTGAGTGGTCTCAGGCATGTGGTCAGAGTAGGTGTCTGAATCAGGCGTAACCCAGCTCACAGCCGGCAGACAGTTCTGGTTATGGCTCGGGCCACACGTATTCGTCTGGGCGTCTGTGATGATCTGCGTGTCGGCCACCTTTGGTGTCTTGGCTGTTGACTGGATAAAGAGGGCTGGATCCCAGATCGATGTCGTTCCGTACATCTTCCAGCTCAGGCCAGCAGTGTTCAACTCCTGTGGTATAGAATTGATGTTGTAGCATGGTTGTCCGTAGAGTTCACTGCCACTGATCGTTCGGTCTAGGACAACATCATTCTGTGGTGAGTTGCAGCCGATAACATGTGTCGTGTCAAAGTCTCCTCCGGTTTGAGCGGCCATCATCGAGATGTGGTTCGGCGTACTACTGGTCTCGGCATCGGTAAAAAAGTTGTCACCGAGCCCGAAGTGTTCAGCATAGTCCCAATAGGTTGGTATGTCACTCTGCTGGAACTGGACCTGGCCGAGTGGATCAAAGTCGTCCATCTGGCCACCGTCAATAGCGGCTATTGCGCGTGGGCCGGAATGAAGAACGTCATGCGGAGCGGGATCCGGCGCCGGCGCGAGGTTACAGAGAAGACTACCTTGAGGACAGTTATTCGTCTGGCAATCGCCGTACTGCGTGCCAATTACGGTTGCGCCGTTTATGGAGTTGGAGAAACAGCCGAAGTAGTTATCGAAGGTGTGGTTCTCCTCCATAATAACGACGACATGCTGAATTGGACTTGTTTGAGCATGTGACGGCTTCGAGGGGAAGGCATTGATGGCAATGATCGCGCCGACACCGATCAGTGTGGCAGCAAAGACTGGAGATTTGCGAAGTTGCCCGAACTTGGCGAAGGTGGACAATACGCTCTGCATATGACATGTTTAACATGGCTCGTACAGCAAGTCAAATCTTGCAGCATATGCGACTAAACTCGCGCCCATATAGGGCCTAGGGGTGTGTCCTTGATTATCAGATGATCATCTTGAAGCTCGTCTCTGATCTCGTCAGCTCTACGGTAGTCGCCGCTTTGGCGTGCTTCCTCTCGCTCATTAATCAGCATCTTCTGCTGGTCAGTAATATCGTGAGTAGCGAGCAGGTTAAGGCCCAGTAGTTCGTCGATCACTCGTAGAAAGTCGAGAAGATTGCTTTTGGACGGATACTGCCCCGCTTCGAGCTGAGATTCGATTTCGCTGAGAGTGGCCAAGGCTTTCGGAGTTCCCAGATCGTCGCTAAGCGCAGCAACGATCTTATCAAGCTGTCCACTTAGACCCAACGGATGGCCCTCGCCGGAGAGCTGGAAACGTAGGTCGGCTACGGCCTGCAGACGGAGCCGGCGCGTCCGAGCGGCCCCCATCCCCTGCCAGGTAAAGTCGGCCTGGCTGCGGTAGTGGGTTTGAAGAACGAACATGCGAAAGTCGAGTGGATCAAAGCCGTGTTCTTTAACATCCTGCAGTGTGTAGCTGTTACCAAGGCTCTTGCTTAGCTTAGTGCCATCGACGGTGATGAAGTTACCGTGAAGCCAGTAGCGGACAAACTGCTTGCCGGTAACTGCTTCACTCTGGGCGATCTCGTTAGGGTGGTGAACCGGTAGATGATCGATCCCCCCGGTGTGGATGTCGATCGTTTCGCCCAAATAGCGCATCGACATGGCTGAACATTCAATATGCCAGCCAGGGAAGCCTCTCCCCCAGGGACTCTCCCACTCCATATCTCTCTTAGTATCCTTAGGT